>JAGRBY010000288.1 GCA_020433835.1 Anaerolineae bacterium
CCGTAGCCCGATGAAACTCCTTAAGACGATCCTGGGCAAGGCTTAGGATATCATCAGGACGCTGGTACAGTTCGCTATGGCAAAAATCACAAATTCCGGGGTGAGCAGGGGGATTAAAGGCAAGGTGATAGGGCGTTTGACAGGTGCGGCACATAAGTCGCCCTGACAGACGTTCCATGACTTCTTCATCAGACACTTGGAGGTAAATGACAGCATCCAATTTACGTCCCGTTTGCTCAAGCAGTTTATCTAAAAATTCAGCTTGATAGAGCGTTCGTGGGAAGCCATCAAAGAGTATCTCTTGATGAGGAGCCGCTTTCAGCAGCCACTCTTCAATCAATGCATCAACAACTTCATCAGGTACAAGCTCGCCATGCTTCATGTAGCGTTTGGCGAGAAGACCTAACGCGGTTCGCTGTTCAAGGCTAGCCCTGAACAGATCGCCTGTAGAGATATGTAATAAACCTAATTGTGAAGCAATTTTATGTGCTTGTGTCCCTTTACCGGCGCCGGACGGACCGATCAAAGCAATTGTCATAATTACCTCCTTGTAAGTTAGACCAATACATAACGATTTATTAGATTGTTAGCGACCAAACCTGCGCTAACGTATATTTTTGAAACTACCAATCATTTCGTTAAAGATTTCACAATCTTTGGGCACAAAAATTTCTTTAGGAGGCTAAAGGAAGAGGAAACAGAGAAATTTACGAATTCTGTTACGATAATTGCCCCCTAGTACGTTGTTGTACCAAAGGACGTTAATTATGTTTAAGTATACTTTAAAAAATAAGGTCGAACACTAGCCAACTGTCTAGTTTTAAACCTAAATTTAGGGTTTATAACGTTTTTTTGACCCGCTTTTGACCATTACAAAACCCTTACATTTTTGTTATATCGACCTTACGTACCTTTTTTATACTGCCGTTATACAATAAATTCAAGATACTAAAGAGGAGAAACTACTGTATGGAGTGGATTTTACACCCTTGGCCCTGGTACATCGCCGGGCCGCTGATCGGATTGATGGTACCGGCTTTGTTGCTGCTATCAGGTCAAATGTTTGGCGTATCGACCAGCCTTCAACACCTCGGCGCAATGTGTTCGCCAAACAGCAATCTACCTTATCTGAAAAATTACGACTGGCGTAGTAGTCAATGGCGTATAGTCTTTGTGGTCGGCATTGTGCTGGGCGCGTTTATTGGCTCGCATTATTTATCTATCGAGCCGCTCTCGTTTTTGCCAGCCGACTACTACAGCCTTAGCGGTATAATTCGCCTGGCCGTTGGCGGCCTGCTGGTAGGCTTTGGGGTACGCTATGCCGGCGGCTGCACGTCGGGACACACTATTATGGGTCTATCGAATTTGCAATGGTCGAGTTTGGTCGCCTCGATCAGCTTTTTTATCGGAGGGTTGTTAATAACCCATGTCCTGCAATTTTAGGAGAGAAATGATGAAACAGTTCTTTGTATTACTCATTGGCTCATTTTTTGGAGTGGTTCTGGTTAAATCTGAAGTCGTGTCCTGGTATCGCATTCAAAAAATGTTTCTTTTTGAAGAAGCCCATATGTATTTGATTATTGCATCGGCTATTGCGGTTGGAGTCGTTTCCATGTATATAATTAAGCGCTTCAACCTCAAAACAGTTTTTCATGAAGATGTTGCTATAAAAACCAAACCGTTTCATAAAGGCATGATTATCGGCGGGATTATTTTTGGTGTCGGCTGGGCTATCACCGGAGCCTGCCCCGGCCCGATCTATGCCCAAATCGGCAGCGGCGAGTATATCGCCCTGATCACCTTTGCCGGAGCAATGATGGGCATGTACTTATACGCCTTGCTGCAGCCGAAACTGCCCCACTAAGCTCGCTGGGCGAGACGCTATAGAAAAATCCGGCAATTTGCGAAAAAGGCAAAGGTCCAACCACAGATGACAGGTTGGACCTTTTTCTTTTGCCTAAAAGTTGATACACTTTAAGGAAGAACGCACCACACAAGGGGTAGTGTATGAAAAACACAATGGTTACTGTCGGCCTAATTATAATGGCTTTGTTAACCTTCTTTCTCTACTATATTTCTCGTTCTACAAATTTTCATTTTTTCGTCAAACCAGAAACGATGCAGCATACCGCTACTCACAGCATCTATCTCCCAATAGTTCAAAAGTTTTCACCATCGCTTGACGAAACACTCAAACAAAAATACCTTTTTGTCGAACATTGGATAACCGAAGATGCGGGCCAGGCGTGTCCGGGCCTTGTTGTTGAATTCCCCAGCTACGCTTTTAATCCACAAAACGGCGAATTGTTTATTGCCGTCAACCCCCAGTTGATATCGACCGATATGGGCTACTTCGGATACGGAGTTACCATGACCGGTGCCGGTAATGGTATAAACAGCAGTTTATCGCCCATCTCTACTTTGCCCCAGTCTATGCATGACACCAAGCTACACTCGGTATCTGCCGCTGGGCAGCTTATTTTAACCCACCACGGGCAAGAAATAAGCCTTTTTCCCGAAGAAGTGTGGATCAGTTCGCCCGATATTGAAAATAAGGCCTCCGGGATTCCGAATTGCGTCATTACCCGGACTCATCGCATTATAAATCATGGTTTTCAGGAACGCAGCTTGATTACCCACTAACTGCAAGGTAGTCTTTTATCCCCGGTACAAACATCCTTACCAAATCCTTACAATTACCTCACGCATGCCTTACATTTATGTGGTACCCTGACCGCAGTTGATCAGTGCAAATTTCACCGATCATCACCCTAACCCTATATTTATGAGAGAGGCTAACAGGAGATCGCCATGAGTGAGCGATTAATCATCGTCGGCGGGGTAGCTGCCGGAATGAGCGCTGCTGCCAAAGCGCGTCGAGAAAATAAATCATTAGAGATTGTTGTTTATGAGAAGTCGGGGCACGTTAGTTACGGAGCTTGCGGCTTGCCTTATTTTATTAAAGGCGATGTTCCCCGCATCGATAAAATTATCGTGCGTACCCCGGAGCAGTTTGCCAAAAGTAATATCCAGGTCAATGTCTGTCACGAAGTGTTAGATATCGACCCCCAAAATCATACAGTTCAGGTCCGCAACCTGGAAAACGGCCAAGAATTCACCGACCGCTGGGACAAATTGGTTTTGACCACCGGCGGGATGGCGGCCAAACCGCCCATCCCCGGCTTGGAACTGCCCGGTATTTTCACCCTGCGCACTGTTGAAGACGCGCTCTCGATTTGGCAGTGGATTGATGAGAAAAAACCTAAACGAGGGATTGTCGTCGGTGGCGGTTACATCGGTTTAGAGATGACCGAGGCACTGGCTGAACGTGGCCTTCAGGTTGATATTATCGAGATGCTGCCCCAGGTTATGCCCAATATGGACGCCGATATGGCAACGTACATTGTCAAAGAGTTAGACCGTCATCCGGTTGGACTTCATCTGGAACATCGGGTCGAAGCCTTTGCCGGTGATGATCGCGTACGTGAAGTGATTACCAACGCCGGAACGTTCCCGGCTGACATGGTTATTTTTAGTATTGGTGCCAAGCCCAATAACACGCTGGCTAGGGCTATGGGGCTTACTCTGGGTTCCACCGGCGCAATTGCGGTAGATGATCACCAGCGGACAAACCTGGCCAATGTCTGGGCGGCGGGCGATGTGGCCGAGGCCCGCAGTCGCGTTACCGGCAAGCCGACCTATGTACCGCTTGGCACCACGGCTAACAAACAGGGCCGTGTCGCGGGTACTAACGCCGCCGGCGGCGAGGCTGTTTTCAAAGGCATTGTTGGCACAGCGGTTGTTAAAGTGTTCGATTTACACGCCGCCCGCACCGGCCTGACTGAAGCTCAAGCCAAAGCAGAAGGGTATGATGTCGAAACCACGCTGGTCACCTCAGCATCGCAGGCCCACTTTATGCCGCAGCATACGCCCCTGCACGTTAAGCTCGTCTACGAGAAAGGTTCTCAGAAGCTGTTGGGGGGCCAGATGATTGGGCAAGAAGGCATCAAGCGCATCGATGTCATTGCGGCGGCGCTGCAAGAGGGCTGGACTACCTACGATTTGGGCGAGCTTGATTTGGCTTACGCTCCACCTTTTTCGCCGGTGTGGGATCCCATTCTGGTTGCAGCCAACGTAGCGAATAAATAGTTCTATCATGAACACCATGTGATTAAGTAACACAATACTGGAGTAGTAATATGCCCATTTATGAATATGTATGCCAAGAATGCGATACCCGTTATGAAAAATTTGTCCGGTCTCGCACGGCGAAAATTGAACTTAAATGTCCTACTTGCGGCAGTTCACACGGCGAGAAAGCCTTTTCGGCCTTTAGTACGCGGGGATCAAGCGGTACTACGGGCAGCTTGGCCGCAACATCATCAGCACCGGCCTGCAGCCCATTTGGCTGAGGCATCTAAAAACGAGGCCGTGTGTCTCGATAAATAAGCTAACCACACAGGGGGGTGAAACAACGCAGTTTCGCCCCTTTTTGTTTTACTATCCTTCACAAGCGAGGCCATTGCCACCTTTATTTAGTTCTTTCGGGGGCAAGTTATGATATAATTAATGGACCTATCATTAATGCGAAACCCGTAAGAATAAGGAGTTATTCATGCTGCTTAAGTATTTCTACGACGACAAAATCGCTCACGCTTCATATATGGTTGGTTGCCAGGCTAGCGGAGAAGCCCTGGTTGTTGACCCCGGCCGTGATATTGCGCCTTATGTAGCCCTGGCCGAAGACCAAGGCATGCAGATTATCGCCGTAACGGAAACCCATATTCATGCCGATTTTGTCTCCGGTGCTCGAGAATTGGCCGAGCAAACAGGGGCAAAGCTCTACCTCTCAGATGAAGGCGACGAGGATTGGAAATATCAATATCTTGACGCTTATGCTCACGAACTGGTTTACGATGGAACCATTTTTAGCATCGGTAATATCAAATTCGAAGTTATGCATACGCCTGGCCACACGCCTGAACATATTTCGCTGCTGGTCACCGACACTGCCGGCGCGGATAAACCCATTGGCATTTTCACCGGCGATTTCGTCTTTGTCGGTGACATCGGCCGCCCCGATTTACTGGAGGAAGCGGCCAAAATTATGAATACGGCCGAACCGGGCGCACGCCGGATGTGGCAGTCGCTTCAACGCTTTAGCCAACTCCCCGATTATATCCAGGTTTGGCCTGCTCACGGGGCAGGCAGCGCCTGCGGCAAAGCTCTGGGCGCGATTCCGTCGAGTACCGTAGGGTATGAGAAGTTGTTCAACTGGGCTTTCCGCTATGAAGACGAAGACGAATTTGTGAAGGCCCTGCTGGATGGACAGCCCGAGGCCCCAAAATATTTTGCGATGATGAAAAAACTCAATAAAGAAGGCCCGGCCATTTTGAACGGTTTACCACAGCCGGAACAACTTGATAAAAAATGCCTGGACCAATTTTTAGCGGAAGGTCTAAATGTCATCGACACCCGTCCGGCCGAACTTTTTGCGGCCAGGCACATTTCCGGCACGCTCAATATTCCATTGGATCAGTCGTTTACCAACTGGGCTGGCTGGCTGCTTGATTATGAACAGCCGTTTTACCTCATCGTCGATACGACTTCCATAAAGGGAACCGTGCATGACCTTATTTACATTGGGTTCGATAATATCGGCGGGTATTTCGATCCGGCTGTTGTTGAAACCTCACCCAATACCCAATGCTATACCACAGCCCAACCCGCTGATATCGCCGAACGGGCACTCAATGGCGAAATGGTTGTTGTAGACGTGCGCGGAAAAAATGAGTGGCTGGAAGGCCATATCCCCACCGCCCAGCATATCATGCTAGGGTATCTGGCCGATCGACTTCAGGAACTGCCACCTGACAAGCCGGTTGTGGTGCAGTGCCAATCCGGCAGCCGCTCGGCCATTGCAGCCAGTTTATTGCAAGCCAAAGGCATCGAGAATGTGATCAATTTAGAGGGTGGTTACGGTGCGTGGGCAGCGGCCAATCTCCCCATTGAACGGACTTCTTAAAGATTCTAATCCCATGTAAAAAGCGCCAGGAAAATTTTATCGTCATTTTCCTGGCGCTTTTTGGTTTATGTTTCAGAAGATTGGATTTAGAAACAGCTCTAAAGGTGACAGTCACTTGAACACGCTAAATCGACCTATTTGAGCTATCAAAAGGCTGATTTATCGGCAATAAGTGACTGTCACCTGGTTTTTCTCTTTATCTCCAAATCTCCATCTTTACAACTACTGAACATCCAACAGTTCAACCTCAAAAATCAAGGTTGCGTTAGGGGGAATAGCATCGCCGGCTCCGTTTGCTCCGTAACCGAGATCGGCGGGGATAACAAGCTGCCGTTTGCCGCCAACTTTCATCGATGCCACACCTTCATCCCAGCCGGGGATGACCTGACCGACGCTGACCGGGAAGGTGAAGGGCCGACCCCGCGACAGAGAGCTGTCGAACATTGTGCCGTCCTCTAACCAGCCGGTATAATGAACAACTGCCATCTGCCCTGCCTCAGGCGACGCGCCAGTGCCTTCTTCAAAATCGTAATACTTTAATCCGCTGTCGGTTGTAGTGTAATCGGCATCGGGAATTTCGGTAGGAGCTTCGGGCGGCGGCGGTGGTGGCGGCGACACCGAAACCAGTTCAACATCAAAAACGAGTGTGGCATTGGGGGGAATAACGCCGCCAGCACCTTGTTCGCCATAGGCGAGATCAGGCGGAATGATTAAGCGGGCCTTACCGCCCTCTTTCATCAAAGCGATCCCTTCGTCCCAGCCGGGAATCACCTCACCCTTGCCCAGAGCAAACTCAATTGGCTGACCCCGATTGCGCGAGCTATCAAAAACCGTGCCGTCTTCCAGGGTGCCGGTATAGTGAACTGAAACCAAGCTGCCCTCACCGGGACTTTCACCCGTTCCTTCTTCTAAAACAACATACTGCAAACCGCTGGAAGTCGTCTCAACGTCCTCCAAATTCGAAGCCGCTTCGGCGTCATTCGGCTCTGCCGACGCCGGAGCTTCAGTGGTCTCAGTATTGGCCTCTGGCTCAACCGTGGTTGCCTCTTCAACCACCGGCTGCTCAGCAGTCGCCCCTCCACAAGCAGGCAGCAAAGCGAGCAAACCTATAAAAAACACATATTTGAATTTCAAGTAAGCCTCCTAAACTTTCGTTGATTAATATTGCATAACATACGCAATATGAAATCATAGTCGAAACTTTAATATTATTCAATTTATGGTCCAATAACTCCGCTCAACGCGCTTTTGCCAGCCAATGTAACCTCATTTACAATCAGCCCTATGACAAAATCGGTTCGCCGGATAACCATCCCGGCCCTGCTCATTCTCTGGTTTGCCTTTGCTCTACGGCTGTACCGGCTTGATTTTCAAAGTATCTGGTGGGATGAGGGCCACAGCATCTTTGTTGCCTCGCAGCCTATTGCTGCTATTCCAACCCTTCCGGCCATGGATGTTCACCCACCGGCCTACTTTGGTTTGCTGCATTTATGGATGGCTGTTGCCGGGCAAAGCACCTTTGCGCTGCGATATCTTTCTGTCGTGTTCAGCCTCTTAACCATCGCCCTGCTGTGGCGTTTCGCTCGATTATTAACACGTTCACTGCTTCCGGCTACACTCGCCGCTATTTTGGG
Source organism: Anaerolineae bacterium (assembly GCA_020433835.1). The sequence continues at coordinate 7,660 of JAGRBY010000288.1, forward strand.
AGCGCTCTCACCACTTTATGTTGCCTACGCCCAGGAAGTTCGCAGCTATGCAATGATCACCTGCCTGGCTCTGGCCGCCACCTTTGTGCTATGGCGACTTCTGCTGCCCGATCACCAGCGCGACACCGGCCAAAAACGGGGCATACTGCTGCTGCTCTATATTGTGTTCACCGCTGCCTGTCTCTATACCCATTACTTTACCATTTTCCTTCTCCTTTTTCACAACCTATTCTGGCTGATCTGGCTTGTGCGAGGCAAAGTTGTGCGCCGCTATGAAACCAAAACGATGGTGGTTCACGTTGCATTGTGGATTGGCTCCCAAAGTGGCATTGTGTTGCTTTTTGCACCGCAGCTATGGCTGGCAACCCGTCAAATTACTGACTATACGAATCCAAATCTAACCCCACCGAGTTTTACAGATTTCGCCCTGCGTAGTTGGCAGGCCTTTACTGTGGGTTTAACGGTCGAACCACCACTCGCTTATTGGGGAATGGCGCTTGCCGCTGGAATAGTGGTGCTATGCTGGGCCAGAGGTTTCTTCGCACCCTCCTCTCAAAAGCGCTTGCAACTCACCCTCCTTTCGGCCTGGTTTATTGTTCCATTAGCTGCTTACTATGTTATTTTGCAACGCCAACCTTCCTTCGAACCGCGCTATCTCATGTTGATTACCCCGAGTTTGTTTTTACTGTGGGGCTGCGGTCTAGAAATCGCTTCAAAACTTCCTCTCTCTCGACTCATTACCTACATACTCCCCTTTTCACTTGTCATCCTTTTCACACTCTCATTATATAGTTACTACACGAATGAAACTTTCTTCAAAGACGACTCAGCTGGCGTTGCCAATTGGCTGGCAACGGAAGCCAAAGCCAATGACATTATCTATGTCGATGTCCCCCATCCGTTTCATTACTATGCCGAACAACGTAATATCCCGGCCCCCATCCATTACCTCTTTGTCGATGTCCACACCGCCGCCGATCGACTTAATGCCGAAGCCGCCGGACGCGACCGCCTGTTTTGGATTACCTGGCGCGGCAGCGACACCGATCCACGCGGCGTCATCCCCTTTTTGGCCGAAAAAGCCGGAATGCCTGCCGGTCAGTTCGATTTTCGGGGCTACCAAGTGCGTTGGTACG
>JAGRBY010000289.1 GCA_020433835.1 Anaerolineae bacterium
CCGATAAATTTTAGAGGCTTAATTATGGCTGTGGGTGCAGCCACTTGGGAGGACATAGACGCAATAGGTTGTTAACTGTCAATACTATAACATACTTCTATAGGGGTGTCAGTAAAGATACCGTAAATATTTCCAACGATTTCTTTACGCAGTTCAACAATTTTCGCTTGCAGTCTTAATGTAATTATGATAGACTTTCTGGATTCTATTGATACGTATTCCTTGTTTAAAAGATAATGTTTCGATCACGTCGGGCCCAAACGTTAGAATTAGATGAAGAGGCGCGAGCGGCTGTTACCCGTGAGCGTTTAGCCGACTATCGGCGTTTGCTCTCTTATGTAAAACCGTACCGCTGGCGAGTTATCCTGGCCCTTACTGCGCTCAGTATTGCCACGTTGTTGGGGTTAACGATGCCGCTGGTGGTTCGCAGCGTGGTCGACGTGGTGTTTGTTAAGCAAAGTTTAAACCTGCTCAATACCTATACCTTCCTCTTAGCGCTTATTTTCTTTACGCAGGCCATCCTCAGTTTTATCAATCGCTATAACATCGGCTATACCGGCGAAAGGGTTGTGGCCGATATCCGCACGCGCGTTTACCAGCATCTGGTCTCCTTATCACTGCGCTTTTTTGCCGATCGCCGCACCGGCGAAATTCTCTCACGGGTAACCAATGATACTACCACCCTCCAGGCCGCCGTTACCGATAATTTGGTAACCCTCTTGCAACAAAGTTTAACGTTGATCGGGGGCGTAGTTTTCCTTTTTTGGCTCGATTGGCGTTTGACCAGCATTATTTTGATGGGCATACCGATTGTTACGCTGACAATGGTCTATTTAGGCCGTAAGATTCGACGCGTGGCCAAAGAGGTCCAAGATCGGTTAGCTGAAGCTTCAGCCACGGTTGAAGAGAGCGTCGGCGGCATCCGTATTGTAAAATCCTTTGCCCGCGAAGCCTTTGAAATTTCACGCTTTAGCACCAAAATCGAGCAAACGTTTGAGGCGGCGGTGCGCCGCGTCAGGATATCGGCCATACTCGCGCCGACTATCGGCTTTATGGCCTTTATGTCAATTACGATCACGATCTGGTTTGGTGGTTACGAAGTTATCCAGGGTTATCTATCGCCCGGTGGGTTGATCGCTTTTTTGATTTATACCATGATGGTAGCCGGCCCTATCGCCGCTTTTTCTACCCTCTACAGCCAATTTCAAATCGCGTTGGGGGCCACCGAGCGTCTGTTTGAACTGCTCGATACCTCGCCCGAAATTGATGATCGCCCGGATGCCGCTCCCCTGCCTGATATTGTCGGTCGGGTAACGTTTCACGATGTGAGCTTTGAATATGGCTCGGCGATTCCGGTGCTGCGCAATGTTTCGCTCGATGTCGCGCCGGGCCAGGTTATCGCCCTGGTTGGGCCGAGCGGAGCAGGCAAAACCACGCTGGTCAATTTGATTCCGCGCTTTTACGATGTTAGCAGCGGCTGTATTACCATTGACGGTCACGATATCCGGGGCGTAACGAACCTTAGCTTACGCCAACAGATAGGGATCGTGCCGCAGGAAACCATCCTCTTTTCCGATACCATCCACGAAAATATTCGTTACGGCAAGCTGGATGCCACCCAAGCCGAAATTGAGGCGGCGGCGCGGGCCGCCAACGCCCACGATTTTATCGCCGAGATGCCCCACGGCTATGAAACGGTGGTCGGTGAGCGTGGTATTAAGTTGAGCGGCGGTCAGCGCCAGCGCGTTGCTATTGCTCGCGCTATCCTCAAAAATCCCCGCATTCTCATTTTAGACGAAGCCACCTCCTCGCTCGACAGCGAATCGGAGCAGTTGGTTCAGGAGGCGCTAGAGCATTTGATGCAATCGCGCACCACATTTGTCATTGCCCACCGCTTGAGTACCATTAAAAATGCCGATTGGATCGTTGTTTTAGATCGAGGTCAAATTGTAGAGCAAGGCCCGCACGACGCATTGCTTAAAGGCGAAGGGCTTTACTACAAACTCCATTCGATGCAGTTCAAACTTGAGTTGGAAGACGCCTAAACTGCTGACGGCTCTCAGTGTGATTTTTCCCTTGAGTAGGCAAATCTATGAACAAATCTTGGCGAATGGCCCGCATTGCCGGCGTAGATATCGACATCCATTGGAGCTTTAGCTTTATCATCGTCTGGGTGTTGGTTCGTGGGTTCTTTGATATGCGGACGCTTTACGAAACGGTCCTATTTGCCGGGGGGATTCTTCTCGTTTTTGGCTGCGTTATTCTGCATGAGTTGGGGCATGCCTTGATGGCTCTTAGCCTCAACTTGCAGGTTAAAAATATCATCCTGCTGCCTATCGGCGGGCTAACCCAAATTCAAAGTACGCCGGATCGACCGCTGTATGAGTTTTTGATAGCACTAACCGGCCCGCTGGTAAATTTTGCTTTTGTGGTGGTGTTGGTGCCGCTAACCTTATTTTTGGGCGGCGAAAACCTCGCCTACGAACTGACCAGCACGCCTTTGCTGGCTGTTAATGCCCATATTCACGCCTTTTTTCAAGAAAACGCGGTAGTGGGGCTGTTGATTCTTTTGGTAGTGGTAAACTTTACCCTTTTTCTTTTCAACCTCATCCCGGCCTGGCCGCTTGATGGCGGGCGCATTTTGCGGGCGGTACTGACGCCCTTTTGCTCATATCGGCAGGCGACCAAAATTGTGCTGCTGGTGGGCTGCTTTATTGCCATCGCCTTTTTAATGATGGGCTTGGTTTTTCATCATATAGGGTTGCTGCTGGTGGCGATCTTTATTTTTCTGTCGATGCGACCGGCTTCGGTGCAGAGGCAGTAAAGGCTACTCTTTCCCCGCCAAAATTGCTTTGGCTTTAGCCCACAATGTATCCATCTCCGGTAGCGTCATATCTTGTAAACGTTTACCATCAGCAGCGGCGAGTGCCTCCATCTGTTTGAAGCGCCGGGTAAAGCGGGTGTTTGTTGCGCGAAGCGCACTTTCGGGGTCGATATTTTGCCAACGGGCCAGGTTGACAATGCAAAATAACAAATCGCCGACCTCCGCTTCTAAGTGACCTGGCTCGGTTGCTTCAGCCACTTCGCGGGCCTCCTCCTGTATTTTGTCGAGTACACCCTCAACATCGGGCCACTCAAAACCAACCCGAACGGCTTTTTTCGATATAGCCAGGGCTTCGGCCAGAGCCGGCAGCGCCTTGGGGACGCCATCGAGGGCCGATTCATCAGCATCGACCTGCCCTTTGGCCGTTTTTTCAGCTTTTTTGATGGTTTCCCAATTAGCGTTAACTTCATCGACATGCTTAACCGAGACATCGCCAAAGACATGCGGGTGACGGCGCAGCATTTTGCGGTTGATGTGATCGATGAGCGTGCCCATTTTGAACTCGCCGGTTTCGGTAGCGATTTGGGTGTGCAGCACTATTTGCAGTAATACATCGCCCAATTCTTCGGCCAGGGCTTCGGGATCATCGGCGTCGATGGTTTCTAAAGCTTCGTAGGTCTCTTCCAACAGATAGGGGCGCAAGGTTTGGTGGGTCTGTTTTCTATCCCAAGGACAACCATTAGGGGCGCGAAGGTGGGCAATGGTCTGCTGGAAGGTGCTCAAGCCGCTGTGGGTAGTATCGGCCGGCAGGTAGAGAAAAGCCGGTGGGGAAAGCTGCACTTGGCTGTCGAACTCATCCAGGGGGCCGGTCCACATTGTTTCGGTGTCGGTGCCGGGGTTGTGGACTAACGTCACGCTCAATTCGTTGGGGTAGGCATTAAGTAAGGTTTGCTTCACCTGCGCGGCGGTTGGCTGATCGATAATATTTTTGACAATAGCGGGACGATCCGGCTCTAAGGGAGGGTGATACAGCGCGGCGATTGCGTACGCTTCGGTCAGTTGTAGGTTATCAACATCCGTGAGGTTCAGGCTGGTTACCAGGGCCTCGAAGTAGCTTAAACCGGCGATTATGGTTACCGGCAGCCCCGCGCTTTTGGCTTCGGCACAGAGGCGCGGCGTGATTGGATCATCCAGGCGAGGGTGGCCGGGTACTGCCACCGTAAGGGTTTCTTGCCGCTGAGCCAGCCGCAAGAGTTTTTCAATGATGTAACGCGCGCGATCATCCGGCGATTGATTTTTATCTTTAGGGGGCGTAATGCTGCGCAGCCGGCCCGGAATATCGGGCAGACTGGGGTGAGGGGTATAGACATACACTTCAGTGGCCTGACGCAGTTGCTCAGCGGCAAGCTGGCTCCATAGTTGGCTGCTGCCAGGCCCAAGGCCGATGATTGTCATTCCTGGATTCATAGTTGTCTCCGTATGGTGATAAACCATTATACAGCCCTGATTGCTTCCTGAAAATTAAAGGCAACGTTAAGAACCATTTTACGGCCTTGACCCCACATTGCCCAACTTTTAGATTTGAAACGTAATTACCACAGTAAAGGGAGTGCGACAGAACCTCGGTACAGCAACGACAATAAAAATTGTGTAGGACAAACGTACGTTTGTCCTACACAATTTTCGGGGGAGGGAAGTCTGTTAAGAAAGGCGGAGGTGCTGTCAATATCGAGTTTGGGAGCGCTCCCAATTAAGCCTGGCTTATTGTCGTGGGAACCGATGCCGGGGTGAAGCGAGGGCAAATATACTTTTAGTAGCCCCTATTTACGTGAATTGCGAGAAGGTTCACCAACTTATTTGCCAGGTGCCCATATGGATGATATAATCGGCCTTCGTTCCAGTTTGCACAATTTGCGCACTTGAGAGAAAAATTTAAATAATAAAATTGGAACGTTTCTCTCAATAAGAGGCGCGTAGTTTAGGAGAGAAAATGAGCGATCAACAATTAGCCACAGAAGAACAAACTGCCCAGGTAGAAGCGGGGGTAGACATTTCAGATGCCCCCACCGTTGAAACAACCCCCGCAGCTGACAACAGCTCATCATCTGCAGATACACCGGACGTATCCACAGACACCAACAAAACAGAAGAGGAAGTAGGTTCTATTCTTGATCTTCAAATCGGCCAAAAAATGGACGGTAAAGTAAAGAATATTACCGACTTTGGTGCTTTTGTTGATATTGGTTTACCTCAGGATGGGTTGGTTCACATCTCTGAACTGTCTCGCAAAAAGGTAGAAAAAGTCACCGATGTAGTTTCAGTAGGGCAAGATATTGAAGTTTGGGTCAAAAAAGTTGACCAAAAACGAGGCCGCATCAGCTTAACCATGGTTAAGCCTATCTCGCTGCGTATTCGCGATATTGAAGAAGGTGCGGAATTAGAGGGGGTCGTTACCCGATTAGAATCTTACGGAGCCTTTGTTGATATTGACAGTGAGCGCGATGGGTTGGTTCACATTTCGCAAATCACGCATGAATACATCGACACTCCGGGCGATGCCTTATCGGTGGGTGATAGCGTCAATGTCAAAGTCTTGAAAGTCAACAAGAAAAAACGCCAAATCGACCTGTCGATCAAAGCCCTTGTTGAGCCTCCGGCAAAAGAACAACCGAAGGAAGAAAAATTTGAGCCGGAACCTGTCGTTCAGACTGAAATTGAAGAAGTGAATGATGAACCTGTACCGACAGCTATGGCTATGGCCTATGCGGCTATGCAGAGCAAATTGCAGGATGATAGATCCGACGGGCACGGCAACAGTTCCAAAGAAGTCTCGCGCCGCCGCCAGATGGATGACATTGTTGCCCGGACTTTGGCTACGAACAACAAATAATTAAAAAAGCCGATCCTGAGATCGGCTTTTTTGTTATACCCTTGGCTTTATCATAGTGCAGCCACTGATTGCGCCAACATAGCCCGAAATTTGGGGCGATTAAACCTTTCCCAAGCCGCCGGAAATGAAACACGCAATTCATGCTGTTCGTCTTGTTTGATTTGCCAGTAAGCCTTAATTTGTTCTAAGCTTAGCTGCGTTTCGGGCTGCTGTTTTTCGAAATCATTGAGAATTTTTTGGACAATTGCCCCAGCTACTTCGGCATCATTAAGATCACCCAGGTGGTCTTGAATGGTTTTTACCTCCTCAATGACCTGCCTTGCTTCAGAGGAAAGTATCTCTTCCAAACACTCCAGCGTATAGCGCAGCCGTTTGCTGGTAATTCTAAGCTGGTGCAAGGTGGTGATCGGTGCGCCGTCTAAGACGGTTTCATAGGCGCGAACTTTGGCATACGTGTCATAGATAAGGGTTGGAACCACATGGCGGAGTTGATGAGGTTCGGGATTGTCTCCCGCAGCGATTGGTTTGGCTCCAAGCCCTTCGGACTCGATAAATTTGTGGGCCGCTTTTTTGAACTTGCGATAATCTCGACTGTTAAGATGCTTTATCATTTTTTTACGAGCCTTGTCACGCCGAACGTGCAGTCTGTCGACCAGCGGCTGTAAATTTTCCTGCTCCTCTTGGCTTAATGTCTCACGGTAGTACTGTAATTTCTCGATAAAAACATCCAAATCACGCACCGGCCCCAGCGCCCGCCCCGTCTGTTTAAGACCTTCCAGAAGAGGCCTGATAGCCTTTTTGCTATAGGCGTCACCAAAAACGCGAAATGCAGCTCGCAGGCGTCGGGTAGCCACCCGCATATCGTGTAATGCCTCAATATCCTCACCTGCTCGCGTGCCCGATTCATGCTTTACCATATTCTCAAAATGGAAAGCGATGACTTTTCGGCCGGCTTCAGCCATTGTATCAGTAATATCCAATCCGATTTCTAGCATATCTGTCACCGGTTTCGTCTTTTTGTTCCTTTTGTTTAACAGCTTCACCGGCTTCTTTTTTTTCTTGCTTTTTTCAAATGTGGTGTGATTGATGTTGGCCGCTTTCTCGGTAGGTTCAACCAACACTTCGACGGTTTTTTTTGATTTTACTTTACGCTTTTCTAGTTGAGGCTTTGCGGCTATCTCAGTTTCTGTAACAACGGCTTGATCGACAGAGGCCGGAGCTTGGTTCGCCCCATTGTCCTCAATGGAGACACCCTCAGGGGATTGTGCAATAAGATTGTCAGGAAAAATGTTCATTCGCTTTTGCAAAAACTCACGCTGCCAACGTTTAACGACTTTTACCGTTAAATCAACCTCGGCAGCAATGTTTTCCGGTTTTTGAGCGGCTTCGGTCATCAAAATAATCATCGCTCTGCGGGATATATTTTTGTTGCCCGTATCCGTAATAATTTTAAGAAGTTCCTTTTCCTCCGAGCTTAATTCAAACATGAATGTCTCCTTCCCACAGAAACTCGTGGCTAACAATGTTAAAAAATAGCCCATTTATAATTATTAAATTTATTTAAAATTTTTATACAGTAGTTTACGATAATCTATAAGAATAAACAAATAGATGTATTATTCCAACTTTTGATTGTGCAAAATTTCATTAATGGATTATAATACGCGCAAGTAATTTAAGATTACTGAAAGTGAAGCGTAACTATATTTCTGTGTTGGGGTTTTACTCCATGTGAAATATATCACAGGGTATCTGCTCGTTCCCCTATAGTCCAAAGCCAAGTACCCTGCTGAGTTTAATAAAATTGAATAATCTCCACATCTATCACCACAAAATAATATCTCAATGGAGGAGTCATGTCCCTTGATCCGAAAGTAAAAAAACTACGAGAACTCAAAGAAACTGCTAAACTTGGTGGCGGCGAAGAACGCATTGCCAGCCAACATGCTAAAGGTAAACTTACTGCCCGTGAGCGAATTGAAGTTTTGCTTGATGAGGGGTCGTTTCGTGAAATAGACATTTTCGTGGCGCGTCACCAAGGTGAGTTTGATCTTAATACCTACAAACCAACGGGCGATGGTGTAGTAACCGGTTACGGTACCATTGAACAGCGTTTGGTGTATGTATTTGCACAAGATTTTACGGTCTTTGGCGGCAGCCTCAGCCGCGCTCATGCCGATAAAATCATCAAGCTACAAGACATGGCCATCAAAAATGGTGCTCCGATTATTGGCCTTAATGACTCGGGTGGAGCACGTATTCAAGAGGGTGTGTTGAGTTTAGGGGCTTATGCTGATATCTTTTTGCGCAATGTCCTGAGCAGTGGTGTGGTTCCCCAGATTTCCTGTATTCTTGGCTCCTGTGCTGGGGGCGCGGTTTACTCGCCGGCCATTACCGATTTTATTATTATGACGAAGGAAACGAGCCATATGTTTGTAACCGGGCCGGAAGTTGTTCGCTCGGTGACAAATGAGGTCGTAACTATGGAGGAATTGGGCGGCGCAATGACGCACAACGAGATTAGCGGTGTCGCTCACTTTGCTGCTGAAAGTGAAGAACATGCTCTTTACCTCACGCGCCTGCTGATGAGCTTTATTCCCGGCAATAATATGGAAGATGTTCCTAACGTTCCTAGCCAGGATGATCCTCTACGGACAGAAAGTTCATTAGATACCATTATTCCCGATAACGCTAATAAACCTTATGATATGCATGAAGTCATTGACAAAGTTGTCGATGACGGTTTCTTCCTTGAAGTTCAAGAGCATTACGCCCGCAACATTATTGTGGGTTTTGCTCGCCTCAATGGTCGCAGCGTGGGTATTGTGGCTAACCAACCGGCAATACTGGCCGGCGTGCTCGATATCAACTCATCCGAAAAAGCAGCTCGGTTTGTTCGGTTCTGCGATTGCTTCAATATTCCGTTAGTTATCTTCGAAGATGTGCCGGGCTTTCTGCCGGGTGTTGGCCAGGAACACGGCGGTATTATTCGCCACGGCGCAAAGTTACTCTTTGCCTTTGCTGAAGCAAGTGTCCCCAAAATCACCATCATCACCCGTAA
>JAGRBY010000028.1 GCA_020433835.1 Anaerolineae bacterium
CCACCTGTACCGACTGCCGAACCATCCGTACCGACTGCGCATTCATCGCCCCAATAGCGATACCCAACCATCAAACCCATTAACTCCCGCTCGCTTCAAAAATGTATATCTCTTGCCCTGTTCCCGCTCTAAATGTCCGAAGGAGTCGCAAATCCGCTTGCGATTGAGGATTATCATAGATTTCATCCAGGGGGACAGGATGATTTTTATCCAAAATCAAATAATCAATCCCATACACTGTCATAACTTGCAGCACCGTTTCGATGTCGTTATTAGGGACAACCACGCTCAGCCCGCCGCCGTGATAGCGATAGGCGGGCGGATTGCCGATCATCACCGTAGCCGAAGGGTTTTGCTCGGCCACCCAGGCCACGATGGCCGGATAGGTGGCGTCGGCTCCATTCCAGGCGTTGCCTTTGAGAACACGCTGGTAGTAGATAAAGGTCGATAGGCCGGCGGCCATCACCACCAATCCAACGCCAAAAACGCGCTTAGCCGTTTTAGGTCGCCACCGCGGGCGGCGGGCGGCTACCCAGTCGATGGTGCGATCCAGGCCGATGACGGCTGTGGCATACACAAAGGGCAATACGGCTCCCCCGGAATGAAATAAGCCACCGCGTGCGCCGGGAAAGGCAAACACCAGGGTCATCGCCATAAAAAGTAAAAGCGCGTACATCGCCGCTAACCGGATCAGGAGATGTTTTCGCTCATGCCAAGCGCCGATGAGGGCCAGCGGCCCCAGAAAGATCATACCCCACACGGCTAAAACCGTCTGAAAGTTGTTAATGAACGCCCACCAGCGCCCCTGCACAATGGAACCCACGCCCTGAGCCAGAAAGGTTTGCAGAGAAATTTCTCGCCCGTAGCTGAAGAGATCGTCATACTCTGTCAGCCAAATGGTTTGGGTTCCGGCCGTCGACAGAACCGAGCCGGTAACATCAAGCGTCCGCAGAAACCAGGGCAGCATGGTTAGCAGGTAGGCGAGGGTGATGATGAAGATAGAGCGTAGGACGTGGGGCGTGGGGCGTAAAATAAAGACGATTGCTATGGCGATGATGAGAAGCGGGCCGTCGGCGCGAGATAGATGGGCCAGGCCAATGCAGCTGCCCGCTCCAATGAGACAAAGAATGTGGAAGCCAAATCCTCTATCGGCTTGATCTCTAGTCTCTAGTCTCCAATCTCCAATCCCGGCTAAAAGCAGGGCCATCGAACCAAAAACCGCAAACGGCGTAAAATTGTCGATGGCTGTCCAAAAGGGGAGGTAAAAGCCGCTGAACAGAGCAAAGAGACCGGCCAACCAACTCGACCGCCGCTGGCCGGATAGAAGGGCGGCGGTCAAATAGGCAATCGGCACCAACAGAGCCGATAGAACCACCAACGGCAGTTGAGCCGCTCGATAACTTACGCCACCAAGCACCATTCCCACGGCAGCCAAAATGGATGTTAACGGCATCCAGTAGAGGTGGCTCGGCTGGGGCGGCGGGCCGGGCTGATTGAGGTAGTTCCAGACAAAATCCTCGACAAAGCCACGCCCCTCGGCCAGGTTAACGGCGTTGACATAGTAGTAGGCCGCATCAAAGTAGCTGGGCTGCTGCTGCGGTAAAGCGGCGAAACTACGCACAACCAGCGCCAGCCCAAAAACAAGGGCCAGATCGCGCCACATCTGTTTGGAATTCAAAAACACAGTATCAACTTTCATTAGCCGATGAAGGTCAGTAGCGGAATTGACGCCAACCACAACAGCGCATAATTGAGAGTCTTGGTGGCTCGAACCGAAGCGGCGTAAGCCAGAGCGGCCACTACCAAGCCGCTGGTCAGGCGGAGTACGCCGGGAAAATCAACATAGGTTGAAAAGGGCAGCGTCGCCAGCATCAGAATGTGCAGGGCCAGCACCAGGGCGATGGGCGACAGGTTACCATGCCGAAAAAATCGAACCAGATTGGCGGTTAAGGCCAAACACGGCAGCAAAATCAACGGCCCTAAAATCAGCAGCACAACGATGAGTGTTTGCAGGTTATCGAAACCAAAGGCGAACATGCCGCCGAAGGGAAGCCAACTAAACGAGGTCGCCCCCTGTCCGCCGGATCGCAAACCGATTTCGCCAAAGTTGAGCCAAATAGCCAGTTGTAACAGCGCAAACGGCCCCAAACTGATCAGCCCGGTTTCGACGAGCGTTCGCCACTGCCGCCTCAGGCAATAATAAAGCAAATAGCCGCCTATAAACGCCACCGATGTCTCTTTGCTGAGCACACTTAAAGCCAGAAATAACGCACCCCAGCGCGATCGGTCTTTCTCAAAGGCATAGACAGCTAAAAGCGCGAAGGTGAGCGCGAACGGCTCATTGAGATCGAGCCGCAGGCTAACCAATTGACCGGCAAATAACCCCACCGGCAGCGCGTACCAGGGGTTAAGCCGATGCAAAATCAAGAGTCGCGCCATCGTATAGGTGCCAACGGCTAAAGCGACAAGGTTGAGACCCAGCAGCGTCCACGGGATAAGTTGAGGCCAACCCAAAGCAACCAAACGCGCTGTTAGGGGATAGAGAAGGCGTTGATAGCGATAAGGGGGGATGTCGAGGTAGGGCGTTGCCCCCAGCGGATGTAGAGCCATCTGATAAGCAAATTGGCCGTCGTAGCCGATGGTGCCGTTAGGGTCGCCCTGGCCATAGCGGGTACCGAGACGGACGAAGGTCATCGGGTCCCAGTGGTTAAGCCAAAGAACGATCAGCACATAAGCCAGCGAAACAACCGCCACGCTGAGAGCCGGGATTAAGGCAGGCCGATCAACCGAGAACAAGGCCGCCGTATGTTGTTTGATATGGCCGGCGGTCACGGAGTGTCTCCTTTTAAACAGTCTACCACATAATAATTTTCAGCGTGAAATAAAACGCTCTCGGCGGGCGGATGGGCCAGCAGAAAGTCATCACGCCCCACAATAGTCGGGGCCAGTTGACTGTGAAAAGGTTCAAAAAATATCTGTTCGTGGCTCAGATGCTGCGTTGTAAAATCTTCGGTATTGATCAGCAGTTGGCTAACATTGTAACGCCGGCAAAACTCTTCGATAGTTTGCGGATCGGCTGCATAGTAGGCCGTCATAGTATTCAAGATTACATCTGAAGAGGGTAAAGGCAAATCGCAGTTAAACAAGACGGCTCGCTGAGCAAAGAGGGGGATGTTATCTAACGTGCAGGCCGAACCGGCCAGCAGACTGTCTTTGGGCAGAGTTGCCACAAAATCGATCAGGGATCGTTCCGCCGGTTCAACGCGCAGAATATCAACGTAACTGACTAAGGGCGCATAAAACAGCCAGCCCATAAGAGCACAACCGGCAAAAGCGCCCAGCACTAACCGGCCCGACGGTGAGCCAGTTAATGATGAAGCGGGTTTCTGGTAGGCTTGGGCAGCGGATCGTCTCCGGCCGGCGATAAAAACTAACCCGGCAAACAGCAAACCGGCTGCGGCCAGCAGCCACTTCATATTCAAACCACCTATCGTCGCCAGATTGGAGGGATAGAAAAAGATGAGACCGAGAGCCACTGCGGCTACGCCACCGGCCAGCCAGGGTAAGATGTTCCTATTGGTTCGGAGCGCGGCTACCCCCTCCTCCAACGTTGCGGCACCGTTCCAGACGATGAACGCCAGACAAAAAAGCAGCAAACTGACACGGGTATAGCGGCTGGGCAGATAGAGCAAAAAAGCGTCGGCCAGCCAAATAGCCAGCCATGAGAGAACAAAAGCCGCAAATCCGGCCCAGAGCAAACTCCACAAGACGGCGGGCAAAGCCAGTGCTCTCCGGCCTCGAATGAGCAGCATTAGGATGCCCAGACTGAGCATCAACAGTAGATGCACGCCATCTTCACCATTATTAACCAAGCCACCTCGCCCCACCACAGGAAAGAGGAAAAAAAGCGGCGTTTTACCACCGGTCTGAAAGACGGGATTATCCCATATATGATTATAAACGGGTGTGGGTTGGTCGGCGATGGGGATAGATTGAGCAGGAGCTGCCTGAGCCGGGGTAGGAACCACAAAAAAATCGGTAACGAACAAAGGGGCCATCAATAGTATGGCGATGATGCCTGATCCAAGTAATATGGGCAAACCACGCTGATGCAGCCAACTCTGCGGACGGGTTCGCGTGGTCCAAAGCGCGGGCAGAGCATAAAAGCCCCAGCAGATCGCCCCCAACAAAAACATCGGAGCGTAAAGTAACACGCAAACCAGCAGCGTTACGCCGGCGGCCAGGTAGCGCTGCTGGTGCAGATAGTAAACAACCGGAATAATCAACGATAAGGCCCACGATCGCTGCAAGCCGGGCAAAATCGAGGTTGAGGAGGGGGAGGCAAGAATGAGCAAGATGAAACCCACAGCCAGCGCAACGCCGGTGGCCCGGTTTTTGGCACGAAGACCAAACTGATACAAATAGAGTGCGCTCAGGGGCAGCACAACAAAGGCCAATAGTTTGCTAAAGAGAAGCGGAGTGAAAAAAAAGCTGCCCGTATAAAAGAGCAAGCCGTAGCCCAGGCTTGTTAGAATTAAAGGCACGGGTGTACCAAACAAATTGACAGTAACGTAGCTGGCCTGATTGGTAGGATCAATGGGAAAGAGCGACGGATCATCAAATTTGGTCATCCAATAGTAGCTGCGGAAATCGCCATCGACACGGTAGGGATCGGTTAACTGGGGGAGTTGCAGGTATAGCACGGCCAGCATTGAAACAACAATTAAGGTGATAGACCAGGAAATCTGTGGGCGGGAGGCATGTTTTATGACGATCATTCAGAATAACTCCACTTATTTGTTCCCAATCAAGCTCGTGGAACTGCATTCAATTACTCGATAAGGGCCACTACTGTAGATGGAGGGGACGGTAGGTAATAGAAAATCAGTTGGAGGAGTAGGAGATAATTTTTTGAGGATCTCGCTGTTCCAGGGTTCGTAGAAAAATTTTTGTTTGGTGATAAAATCGGGATCAAATTGAGCCATATTAAGCACCAGATGCGTAACCTTGTATTTTTGGCAGAAATCCAAAATAACCTGTGGTGATTGGGCATATTGGGCTTCAAAATATTCAGGGATAAAGATGATCGAACTAGGGTTAGCATGCGGATGCAAATCTCTAAATAAAACACCGCGTTCTGAAAAGAGCGGAATACCGGACATGACAATCGGAGCGCCGGCAAAGATAGCGTCTTTTGGTAAGGTACTGACAAACTGGTAAATATTTCGCTCATCCGGCGAGGGGTTGATGGGTTTAAGGCTAAGATTGTTGATGTAATAAAAACCCACCAGTAAAGTAACGGCAGTGGTAAAAATCAAGATGATGGTTCGAGACGGTTGGGGGGTTTGACGTAACCAATACCAACTACTGCCGCCCAGGAGAGTTACACCCCCTGCACCGATAATGGTAAAAAACCACAGCAACGGAATCAGCAGCAGCCGGGAAGGAAACACGCCATAGGCTACCGCTAAAGACAATGCTAACGCCACAAAAAAGAAAATGATCTGTGGCCTTTTGCGGTGCACCCAACCGGGAAATTTCTGCAAGAAATCGGGCCAATTGAGACCCACAAAGAGAATCATAAACAGAAAGATTACAGCCCGGGTATAACGTGAGGGCTGGTATAAGACCGATGATGAGAAACCAACCAACGTAATAAACGAGGCCACGTACATCACCCATCCGGCCGCCAGTAAATACCATCCGGCCGCCGGTATACGACGCAGAGCTTGGCGACCGGATAGTTTGAGAATCACCCCGGCAAAAATAGCCAATACAATAAAGTTGACAATATCAGTTCCCGCATCAAAAATTCCGGCTCGGCCAAACCAGGGAAAACTGATAAAGAGGGGAATAGCACCCTCATCCGAGAAGTTAGGGTCGTTGATAACAGGTAAATCTTGCGGTTTAACAAAACTTGTATTGGCCGTCAACCCCCAAACCAATACGATGGCGGCTAGTGAAACGGAAACGAAAAAAGGTGCTATTTTTTTCGGGTCAAGATCTAAAGTAAATTTATAAGGATGCTGCCACTTAATTAAAGAAAAACCATACCCTAATACAGCTAGAGGAAACGCAGGCCAATAAAAAAGACCACTCATAAAAATCGTGATTGCCGCAGCCTTGTACCGTTGTTGGGAGAGATAGTAAACAAAGACAATGAGCAACGGAATAATAATCCCTCTTTGTAAACCACTGCCTATTGAAACAGATTGGTAGGAGGCCAGCATAAAAAAGGTAAAAATGAGGCTTAAGCTGATAGCACTCAATTGATCTCGCAAGGATTCGGCAAGTTTAAATAGGTAAATCAGACACAGGGGCAGTAAGATGAGAATTAAAAATTTGGCAAACCAGATAAAGTTTATAAAAAAGCTGGCGACAAAAAAAACAAGACCGTACCCAAAACTGATAGGGTACAAAGTTAACTTGTACCCAAAGATATCAAGATACGTAAGCCCGCTCACAAAAATATAATCGATTGGAAACAGATCGGTATCTTGATAGCGAGCCATCCAATAAAAATTTTGTAAATCTTTGGGAACCTGATACTTATCCCAAAGATGAGGAGCATAAGCGATAAGGGTTAGCCCTATCGAAATAAAAATTACGGTTAGTAACAGGTTAGGTTGTAGTTTACGAATAGTTACCATTGAGCAGATTTATCAACCTGACTACTGAGATTTAACATTCAGATGTTTAGACGTTGTTATTCTATGGGACAGTAAGTAGCCAAAAAGTGGCCCCATTAAAAACACAAAAATAACCGTCGTTGCTCTCACAATTAAAGCAGCAACCAATCCCTCGCCCGTACCTACATCAAGCAGCGCTGACGATAGGCCGATTACGGCTTCCTGAATTCCGAGATTCCCCGGCGTGACATTTAACAAGAGCGAAAAAACGGACATCAAACTGACCATTAAGGCCTTAAGAAAGGACACATTGAAATCTAGGGCCTGATAAGCAACCCAAAATGAGACACCATTAAGCAAAATATTAATGAGGCTGTAAGTGACGAGCTTAACCAAAAGAACCTTATCTTTTTTTACCACCGACCACCCAGTGAGTGAAGTGTTAATAAGCCTAAAGAACTTATTTGATGCGGGCAAGCTAAAAGGTGGTACTAAAGCCAGAATAGAAATTGAAACCGTCAAAGCGAGAAAAAGAAACAGTATCTGCCACGAAAACCGACTGAGGTCATTAAACCAAGTGATTATGGTGACAGAACCAATAATCCCAATTACCCAAAAATTTACTAAGTAGTTAGATGCCAAAAGCGCCACAAACTGGGTATAAGGAAAGTTATGTTGATGCTTAAGATAGGTTGCTCTGGCGATCAATCCTCCTGAAAAAGGCGTTATATAATTACCAAAAGCGGTTACCACCGATAAACCAAACCACTCTACAAATTTCAGATCGATCTCAAATTTAGCAGCAAACGCTTGCAGAAATAATCCATTCGTGGCCAGAAAAAGGAATCGCAAAAATATAAGTAAGAAAACTGATCCTATGGATATATGAGATAGGGATAGAAGTAGATCAGCATTGACGGTTAGGTAATAGCCAATGGCGGCAAAGATCACCAACAAAATTATTAAAGATAGGAAGCGTTTCAGATTGTTACTCATATCGAAGTCATTATATTTAGCCGCTACCTTAAGGTTGCTTCGTCTGGAAACTCTATGAAAGCGTCTTCATTTTCGTTAAATAGGCGGGCAAATGTATTCCGATCCTGTTGATGTATCTCAGCAACTTGTACGCGCTTTAGCAAGATAAACTGATCGTTCTCAAAAATGGGTGCAAACTCCTTGTATAAATCAGGTGTTTCCACATCGGGATCAAAGTCGGAAGAAAACACGTTATTTTCTGAGGGAAGGACTACATAATCGGCAATGCCAGCAGGTGATTTGTTAATGCCTCTAGGATAAGAGGTATATCGATACCCATCAACCCAAGCAACTGCCGTGTAAGGCGGAATGGTAACAACACGCTGTGGTTCAATGTTTTTCTGCACGTCCACTAAAGCGGGTTCAACATTTTGAATTAACCGGGCGTTATACTTCATAGTTTTTTGCACTATCAGAAAATAAGGAATAGTAAATAAAAAGAATATAGCCACAGCCCCAACCAACAAAGCCAAATTCAACAATTTTATGCTTGCGATGTCTCGCTTGCCCCCAACACTCATCTGAATCAAAACTGCCCCAGTCAGCATAATAATTCCGGGAAAATTGTGCCATGTAAAAATTGAGAAATCATACACCAAAAAACTGCTACCCATTTTGGCTAATCCCATTACAAATAACGCTACTCCAAATGCATTAATTTGTTTAGTTACCCATATTGCTGCCCCCATAGCAACTAAAAAAAGTACTATGGTAGCCCAATAGGAGGGGAGCAGATTACCATAAGGTTCCGGTTGATAAAACAACACAAATGGGCCGCTAACTTTAAGTGAGCTAATAAATTTTTCTGCCAAAAAATCGTTCGTGCGATTAAAGGGCGTTTGCAAAAACTTTATTGTCCAAAAAGCCAAGACAAGAAAAACAGTTGATCCCGCTAAAAACGTAAAATAAAGGCGTTCTCGCTTCCAAAGAAAAAGGACCAAGAAGAATACAATGCTCAGGACGGCCATCTCTTCCTTTAAAGAGATAAATAACCCAAATGAGATTAGCAAACCAATGAATACGGGTTTAGTGCTTGTCTTATTTAAAGATCGCAACTGATGGTAATGTATTAAAAATATAGTAAAAATAATCGCTAAGAATCCGGCCAGAATATCGGGATGAAATCCGTAAGTTGCTTCATATAAACCGGGGACAGTTAACCCAAAATTCAATAAAAAAATCACTCCGTAAATTATCCCCTGTCGTTGTCCATTCGTATGTTTAAAGTATAAATACGCTGTTATAGCCGATACACCATACACAATAGGGCCAAGTAATATCAGCACATACACCATATTTTCTCTTAACAAGGCCTTTATCGGTAGCAAAAAAAACAGAAAAAAATACGAATGGTCTCCAAATCCACTCCCATAGGTAAACTCCAAAACAAAGTTTCCTTGTAACGTTTCCTGGAGAATCTGATCGTACATAAACAAATCCGATGTGTACTGCCAAAAAATCAACGAATTTATCTTTAAATACGCTACAATAAGGATTATAAAGCCTGTAAGTGCGATAAAGACATAATCAACAATACCGAGGCATTTAGGGATACTTGTTAATGAAATTGAGTTCATGGCAACACATAAAATCAAGAAAGATAACACCTTAGGTGACTGGCACTTTTGCTCAAATAGCGAACATTGCGTGGTATCTAACGCTACAATTACTGCGATTAAGTGCCAGTCTACCTGTCTGATGAGTAAATACCAAGAAAGATTATTTCAAGATAAGGTATACATGCTTAGCAGCTTACTGTTCCTAACTTCAATAGAAAACTTCCCCAAGGGTTTAAAGTCTATTATTGCAGACTGTCCCATGTCAGCAAGCTTTTCTCTGTTATCGCAAAAATAACCTATTTTACCGATCAAGTCTTCTACCAACAGTTGCTCTGTTATATCGCTACGATGATACTCTTGGGTTGTTTTTCTATTTGGGAATGGAACATCTTCCAAATGCAGCCGGTTCGATTGTACGAAAAGGCCGGTTCGCCCCTCCTGCACAATCTCTGGGGTTGCGAACTGTTTGGTGGTTAATACCGGCGTACCGCACGAAAGCGCATATAAAAAGGCCATTCCAAAGGTATCGTCGTGGGTAGGAATAGCCAGAAGATCACACGGCAAAAAAAATTTTTTTATTATAGCCTGGTGAGCAAAAACAGGGTCAAAAAATTTAATGGTAGGGTGGATATAGGCTTTTCGTAATTCTGCAGGTGCGTCTGAAATCACATACAGTTCAGCCTTTTGATTACCACTAACAAATTGTTTAAATGCAGCCAACAACTCATGCAATCCCTTTTTGTAGACAGCATTTCCGACAAACAATATCTTCAGCAGCGATGGATCTGAACTTACATGGGTATATTCAGCCTGATCGGCAAACAAATTAAAATAATCAGGCAGAGCGGGATAAACAACCTGAATCTTCTGAGACAGGGCCTCGTCAAATTCACCAAGCAGCCGCTGCAACGAACATTTTGCCGCTTGTGATAGGGGTATCACGCCTCGACATAACGGGTGAGCCAAGGCGGTATAGATGCGATCTTTAACAGCCGCATCAAGCTCAACAAAATTGGCCAAACTAATCACATGTTCAAAATCGATAATGTAAGGTCTATTGGGCGTTTTCTGAGGAATGAGTTGGGCAAAATGATAAATTTCTATATCCGGGTCTTCAACTTTGGTATCAAACAGATATTTTTGCGCCTGGGCGATAATGTGACGCGCCAGCACGTTATCACCAAACTTAAGATAAAGAGGATACAAACGTCGCAGCGATTTTTTCGGTTTAGGGATAACAAACTCTACTCCGCTTGGTGGCTCTATTTTTAGCGAGGTATAAATATCGTGAAGCGGTTTGTAATTTCTATAAACAATTTTTATTTTCATCACGATTTACGGGCAAAAACGACATAACCATCCGATAAATCATACCGATTAAAAAGAGAGGCTACTAAGTTAAGCGGATACGTTGTATATTGATTGCAAAAAACACCAATTAAATTTATAAGCGGATTTGATTTCATCAATCCGCTTTCTTGCGTTTGCTTTTGCTGGCTCCACTGGTTTTTTTTGCGATACTGAAGGGCTGCCAGCAAAATTCTGGGCCACCGTAGTATGTTTACAAAAGGATACCCGTAAGAGATAACCTCAATATCAGAAAGCCCCTGTTTCGATAGTAAATCGATCAGCTGTTTTTTTTCATAGCGTCGAACATGGCCGACAATTTCATCATGATTTGACCAAAATTTCTCCCGAGACGGCACAGAAATAATAAGCTGCCCATCCTCATTTAACAGCTCGATCATGGTTTTTACAATACAATCATCATGTTCAACATGTTCGATAACTTCACAAGCTACCACACAATCATACTTTTCACGAATAGGTGCCGAATAGGTTAAATCAGCGATGATCAGTTGCAATCGTTCTTTATTTGCTGCCGATAAGTTGTGATATACATTCTCGACATCAGGGTTGTAATCGATCAACATGCCGTTATCAAAGAAACGAAGTAATTCTTGAGAGAGTTGCAAGTTGCCTGGCCCTACTTCTAAAAAATTATGACCACAAGCTATGCCTCGCAAGATTTCATAGCGACGAAACAGATATCTGGGCGGATAATATTTCATGGGAATAACATCTCTTGTAACATTCCACTAACTTTATCAATCGAGAATTTATTCAAATATAGTTGGTGTCCACGCTTGCCAATCGACTCTAGTTCTGGCTGGTGTTCGAAACCCCATCTTATGGCTTCAGCAAGGGCTTTAGCATTGCCTTGTTCAATAAGCAAACAATTCTCTTTATCTTCAAAGCCAGTCTCTTCATCGATTTGGCCAATAACAGTGGGTTTGGCCATGCTCAAAAATTGATACGTCTTGCCTGTAATAACCCGACCAGCTTGACCGGTATTTCCAAAGGGACCCCCCAAACATAAATCGGCCGAGCTAATGACACCTGGCAATTTATTATAGTCAATCCATGCCCGATGGTGGACATTATTGAGTTTTAGCTCCGCTACCATATGATGAAAAAAAGCAATATCTTTGCCCCTGCCGCCAACAAGCATAAACTCTATAGGCAAATCGCTTAAATAAGAAGCCGCTTGCACAACAATGTCGATGCCGTGTAATGGCAAAAATGTTCCGTAAAAGAAAACCTGAAAGGTATTTTTTGGGTCGCTATATTTTTTACATTGTGGTTTAAACAGATCTTCATTCGTACTGACAGGAATGACATAAATTTTGTTGGCATCTATCTGAAAGGTGCTAACAAAATGTTCTTGATGTTTGACCGTATCGGCTAAAATAGCATCTGCATTTTTAAGCATCCATTTTTCATAGAAGCCAATTAACCTTGCAAGATAGCTTCCTTGTCTAATCTTTTTACGTTCATTCAGCAAACTATCAAATGGAGAAACTAAGTGGTCTAATATCAGTCGTTTACCGAGAGTTATAAGGCGGACAGGCCAGTAAATTTCATATCCTCGAAAGCCCAATATATAGCAATCAGGGTTATATTTCATTCTCACAGCCAGTAATTTCATCAGCGTTTCAAAATATCGAAAGATACTGGTTGAACGGTTACGGGCTTGATAAACGGTAACCGCCTCAATTCGGGCAAGCCCTTCTACTAAAGTCTGGGTTCTTACATAATCGGGTGAATAGTAAGACAGAATATAGCAAACCTTTATAGGCTTATTCCTGACCATTGAGGGTTTCTTTAAAAAGTTCCACAGATTTAGAGTCGGGCTGAAAATTCTCGCTCGATACCGTTCCCGCTCGCTCCTTAACCTCAAAGCGAAGCTGGGCCACCTGCTCCGAAACTAATCCCACCAAAAATACCAGAACAGCAACCGTCATTAACATCGCCGAGGTCGGGCCATAACGCGAACCAAAAAATAGGATTTTGAATAATCCATAACTAACACCTACACCAAACATAGCAATACTGACCGGAATGAACACCTTTAACGGTGAGAAAAACGTAGCAACTTTAAGAATAATCAATAAAAAACGCGGCCCATCCTTGAAAATTTTAATTTTGCTTTTGCCAACCCGTCGAGCGGCCTTGATGGGTATGTAATGCAGTGTATATCCCGACCGAACCACGGCCAGTGTGAGCGTGGTTGGGTAAGAAAACGTGTTGGGCAGCAGATATACAAATCCGCGCGCGATATGCCCTTTCATAGCTCTAAAACCGGATGTTAAATCTTCGATTTTCAGACCACAAACATAGCTGGCAAACCAATTATAGATTTTGTTAGCCAGGTCGCGATGCCAATCGCTATCTGACTCGTGGGTTCGTGCGCCAACGACCATATCGTATCGATCAAGCTGCTCTAACAGCCGGGGGATATCTTCGGGCGGGTGCTGCCCATCGGCATCGAGCATGACCATAATTTGGCCTTGAGCCTGCCGAATGCCGGATTTAACAGCCGCTCCATTACCAATATTATAGGGATGGGCAATGACTTTGGCTCCGGCCTCGTAAGCGCGCCGGGCGGTCTCGTCTTGCGAGCCGTCGTCAACGACAATAATTTCATACGTTTGATCTAATTCGCTCAACACCGTTTGGACGCGCTTGATGACAGCAGCGATACTTGCTTCCTCGTAATAAGCCGGCATGATTATACTAATTGCCGGAGGGGTATCTGACTTAATAGGCATAAGCTTGCCTCTTGACTGCTAAAACTACATTTTTTCAATACTGATCAAAACAATTTGGAACAGAATTACGAGCAACTAGAGTCGAGATGCTAAATTAGGGGCCTAATTTCCCCTCACTTGTGTAGAAGCCTTAACAAAAACAACTAATGTTTGGGCCTGATTACGAAAAACCTTTTGAGGAATATAGGTATGCATCTTTGATATAGCCGGTAGGGTGTTACCTAACACATGGTACACAACCACGTCTACATCTTCCGCCTCAGCCGCAGCCAGGCTCACATTTAACGTGTCTGCTTCGTTACTATCAATATCAATCATATCGACTTCATAGTTGGGCTTCCAGTCAAACTTGGCAAAATAGAAATCAAAAAAATATGGATAGTACATGCCCGTAAATTTGATAGTATCCGAATTATGGTTCTCTTTCAACCAGCGCACCGCATCTTCATAAGGATAGTAGTGTTCGGCAATGTCTGACAGGTAACTACCCCAGAGTGGTTTTTTCGTCCCATCCCAATTGAGCGGAGTCAACACCATATTAATGGCAATAACGGCTCCTGCCAGAATTGCCGCCAAAGCGAAACGTTTTTGGCTTAACGTCTGTAACAGATAATAGCTACCAACGATTATTGCCGGAATTAAAAAAAGATTGAATCGACTGTAGCCTACATAACCGACCTCATCGATTAGATGAAACAGTGCATCGGCAACAAACGTTCCCCCTAAAAATAATAGCACGGTATATTCTTGCTTTATCAACAGCACCACAATGCCTATTATAAAGAAAATTAACAAAGGGCTAAACTGTTCGCCAAATGAGCGGAGAATGATCTGATAAAGAGCCGGGTTGAGTAAATTGGAAAAATCGGGCGAAAACTCTCGCCAAACGCCAAAATAGTTGCGGTAGAAGAGATAGAGAAACAAAGGAAAGAGTGTACAAAAGGCTACTTTGCTTTCATCAATCAATCGAGCCGCTCTAAGCTTTTCTTTCGTTGGCGGCCAAAACTGAACCAGCCCTCGCAGTAGCACAAACGACATCAAAAAAGGCAGCGTTGTCTCTTTGATAAAACCGACCAAAATCAGCGCATACCAGGCAGGTTGCGTAGAAATTGTGGACAAATCGCCCCGGATAATCGACTTGATTCGAAAGCAGACCACCGTCATCAGCACCAAGGCCGGCATCTCCATATACAGGGTAGAACTATAATACCAAATTACGGGGGTTGTAGCCACCGCCAAGCCAAACAGTAAGCCGAGGGGCCATCCGGCTAATCGCAGTTCTCTTTGGCAAAACCAGGCCAATAGAATTACCGACAAAAACGGAACTATACGATATGTAGCTTCCTCAAACGGTCCAAAAAGCGGTACTATCACATAAAGCGGCATTACATTCAGCCAGCGGGTAGCGTGCGGATAGCGCAAAACCCAATCAAAATTTGATTGATTATTCCAGACCAGCAGCGCCACCATCCCCACTAAAAATACAGCCGAAAAGAGAATTTGCTTGCTCTTACGCCAACCTTCATACAAAAACAGCAATAAAAGTACAGCCGTCACAAGTCCATGGAATTTCATTAACCCCCAGACGTTTAAGACGACATTAATGTGATAGTCTTCGTCACCACGCCACGGAATTACAGCGAGCAATGCCCGATAGTTAAGGATAATTATGACTGCCCAAAGAATACCTAAGGAAAGATAATGAACCGGTTGGAAATAAATGACGATTGAATTACTGGCAAGATAAGCCCAGGTCAATCCCAACAACACCGAGCCTATCAAAAAAAGCGCCTGTTCCCACAGCTTGGTCGAGATTAACCAGTAAGGACTGAGAACATAGGCTACGACAAATATGGCAAAAAGCAGTGCGAAAACAAGGTGTCGATGTAATTTAATTGGAGATGAGAAATTGAATGCCATTCAGTAAAAACCTCAACCGTTCTATCTGCGTCGGACGATGGCCCAACTTATCAAGGCCAATCCTACAGCACCAGCCCCTACAAAAAGTGAAGCATACGGTTGGATGTCTTGCTTAACCTCGCTTAGAAAAAATCGAAGAAAGGCGACACCGGTTGGCCAAGATGCCCCCTTGGTTTCCCCGCCGATCCGCT
The DNA here is from genome assembly GCA_020433835.1 of Anaerolineae bacterium. The sequence continues at coordinate 15,447 of JAGRBY010000028.1, forward strand.
TTTGCTCAATCGTGGGAATCTCAACAATTTTCAATTTGGCTCGCATAGCGGCGATGGTCATTTCATACTCAATAGTATACCCCATCGAACTGGGGGCGATGGCGTCAAAAACAGCTCGCCGTATGCCGCGATAGCCGTTGATGGTATCGGTCACGTAAGGCCGACCCCGATTCCAGTTGAGGTTGGCTAACAACGTGAACGCCTGGTTAACCCACTTGCGCAGGGGTAGGGCCTCATCATCTTCCTCATTCTGGGCATCCGGCAAAAATCGCGAGGCGATGGCAATATCGGCTCCGGCTTCCAACAATTCAAACAGCTTGGCGATGTCATCAGGATCTTCATTACCATCGGGGCTAAAAAAGACGATGAACTCTCCACTGGAATTTGCCACCCCAACCCGGAAAGCCTCGCCGCGTCCGCGCCGGGTTTGGTCGAAAATGGGAATATTGTATTCCTGCAAAAATTCGCGGGTACCGTCGGTCGAGCCACCGTCAACCGCAATAATTTCATCGGCCACATCCTTCGACAGGATAGGAATAAAGGCTCTTACACCCTCGATCTCGTTCAGGGTTAAGATAATTAAAGTTCGACTCATAGGGAAGGCTGCTCCTTATACCAGGTGATGGTGCGACGTAACCCTTCGGCCAACGGCACCTGGGCTTCAAAATTGAATATCTCGTGGGCTTTGGTGTAGTCGCCAATGCGGCGAGGTTGGCCGCCCGGTTGGCTCGTGTCAAACGCAATTTCGGCCTCGCTGCCGACCAGGTCGATAATCATCTGGATTAATGCCGCGATCGTTACTTCTTCTTCAGAGCCGATATTGACCGGGTCACATGTTGCATAATGTTCTAACGAGAGCATCAGCCCGGCTACAAAATCGGTAACGTATAAAAAGGCGCGTGTTTGCGAACCGTCGCCCCAGACTTTGATGGGATTTTGTCCCTCGATTACTTTTCGAATTAAGGCTGGAATGACATGACTTGTCTCCCAGTCAAAATCATCACGCGGACCATAGGCATTATAGGGACGCGGCAGGGCAATCTTAATCGGGTACTGCTCAACATAACAGCGAGCTTGCACTTCTAAAAAGCGTTTAGCCCACCCATAGCCCAAATTCGACGGCTCCGGATCATCCAGAAAACCCTCCACCTCTGGAGTAGGAACCGAGGCGTAACGGCGATAAATACAGGCCGAACTGGTCAACGAAATTCGCTCGACATCTTGGCGGACGGCAGCTTCCAGAATATTCAAACCAATCGTCGCGTTATCGAATAGGATCGAGCCAGGATGGGTGCTATTGTAACCTACGCCGGCCACCATCGCGGCCAGGTGAAAGACCGCCTCTTGCTGGCGGCATGCTTGTTCTGCGAATTCCAAATCGGCCAGATCACCTTCTAGAAACTCCACTTCATTAGCCGCCGAACCGATTTTATCAAACAACTTCTGGCGCGAACGCCCGCACACACGCACCTGCGCTCCCGCCCCCAACAACTGTTCTACGAGATGAGAACCAATAAAACCGGCTCCTCCAGTTACTAAAATTCGTTTTCCCCTCCAAAACGACATATTTCTTTCTCCTGAATTTATTTTTTAAAGTTGAACCATTCGGACATGAGTACACCTAACGCCGGAAAGATGCTGGTAGCCACTTGCAAATATGTACTAAAATCTGGTTTGAGGAATTCAACCGTTGGAATCTCAGCTACACGCCAGCCGTCTTTGAGCGCTCGGATCGATAGCCGGTAATAGCGGGTTAAAGTGTAGCCCGGTAATGTTAAGCTTGCCAACTTTGAGCGTTTGATAGCACGCAAATCGCTGAAGTAATCGGTCAAATTGCCGTAAAATAGCAGGTTAGCCAGCAGGCTAAAAACCCGGTTACCAACACTCCGGTAGCGACTCATTTGCTGGAGGTTACGCCGTTCACCACCAACCGTAAATCGAGAAGCCACCACCATATCGTTCCCGCGTTCCAAATTCAACAGCAAGCGGCCAACATCACTGGGGTTGTGCCGACCATCGGCTGTGAAGAAAATTAGATTTTCCTGGGTGATTTCAAGGCGTCCTGTCAATAATAAATCGAGCGTATCCAGCGTGTTGCTTTGAATTAATTCAATACCGTGTTTTTCAATGAATGCTTTTGCTTCATTATTTAAATCGTGATGAACAGCCACCACCCGATCAAATAAATCGAGCGGTATCACCTCTAGAGCTTGCTCAATAGAGGCCGGACGAACAGCAGCAATAACCAAACAAGCTCCGGCTCGCGGAGCGCTGGGTCGTTGTCGAAAAAACCGCTCAAACAGTTCCGCCATATAATCCAGATCAAACTCGGTCAGACCCTGATGGCTGGCAATATAGAAACCGTTTTGGTTGACCCATTTAGCGACCGGATATTGATCCTCGCACCAATTTAAGAGATGGTGGTAAACCGGCTGGTTGGTGAGCGGCAGCATATCGCGTGTCTCGACGCCGTTTTGCTCGAGAAAATTAACCAGCTCCGTCTTCGGTTCATCGCGCAACACGATTGGAAACATCATAAACGAATGTTCGTTGCCGGGTCGAGTTTTGGGTAGTTGCAAATAACCATCAAGATGAGCCAGCTTTTGAATAAGCAGCCGTGCATTCGCCCGCCGCGCGGCAATCATCGCCTCAGACTCTTCCAACTGAGCCAGCCCTAGTGCCGCCTCCATTTCGGTTACACGGAAGCTGTGGCCTACGCTCACAAAACTAAAACGTCGGGCGACAATCATCTTCAACTCTTCATCCGACTTATCTTTATCATCATCAATGCTAATGTAAATTGAGTCTCGGCCGTGATTCATCAAAGAGCGCATCCGCACAGCGTATTCCGGATCATTTGTTGTATTAAAACCACCCACACCGGTCACCAAAATATGGGCCACGTAGGTGGAAAAACAGCCAATATCCCCCAAACTACCCACCCGTCGGTTCTGGTATGAAGCAAACATGGTTTCCGCCGAGTCTTCAATAACCTTCAAATTGTAGCGGCTGGCAATAGCGCAAATGGGTCCCATATCGGCGGGCTGTCCAAATAAATGCACCGGAATGATGGCCCGTGTACGCGGAGTGATCTTCGCTTCTAACTGACTGGGATCAAGTTCGTAATAATGAGGGTCGACATCGACCAAAACCGGCATCAATTGGTTATGCAGCACAATGTTAGCCGTGGCAACAAACGTAACCGCCGGCACAATAACTTCATCACCATCTGCCCAGCCATGGAGTTCTTTCATAGCTTGTAGTGCAATTTGTAAGGCACTTGTGCCACTGTTAGACATAATACCAAAACGACAGTGATGGAGACTGGCAAACTCACTCTCTAAGCGCTGCATCATTGGACCGTAAGAAAGTCGGTTGTTATTGAGCGCTTCCATAACCAGTGCTTTAGCCCGAGGGCTAATATTTAAAGTTCCTACGCCTATAACCGGAGGTTTCATCCCGTTAGCTCCTTCATTAGATACGGATTAAACAAGTAGAGGGGGGTGGTTTCGATGCCGATCATCGGCCGGGTTGGTTATCCAGCCTAAACTAAGGGCTTGATGAAGTTCGGCAATGCCCTGTCGCAAATCGATGTGAGTCGTGTAATTTAGCACACGTCTGATCTTTTCAAAGGATACGTGCAGACTACGCATATCACCGCCAAAGCTGCGATCTTGTAGTTCAACCCGCAGCGCCGGCCACTGTTCTTGCAACAACTGAACCAGTTCCTGTTTGCTTGAGTTCAAAGCTTCGTTGCCGACATTAAAAATTTGTCCGTCAACTTCGGAACGCGGTGCATCGGCTACCTGTAACATCGCCTGGGCGACATCAGCAACGTGGATAAAGGCCCGTCGGAAGTTTTCTTGATAAATCACTAACTTTTCGGCCTGATGCGCCTGCCAGGCAAATTGGTTAACCATCAAATCGAACCGGGTACGGGGGCTAACTCCAAAAACAGTGGCTAATCGCAGGCAGGTAACGGCCGGTCCGGTTTGGCTTGATTGAGCTAATAGAAACTGCTCTGCCGCTACCTTCGACTCGGCATACGATGATTGAGGCTGAAGCGGTGACTCTTCGGTGACCATTTCTCCGTCGGAAGCCAAGCCGTAATTACTATAGCTGGAAGCAAAAATCAAGCGATCAACGCCGGCCTGGGCCGCTGCCTCATAAACAAGCCGGGTTCCCTCAACGTTGACCTGCCAGGTAGCCTCTCGACCAGCCTGGTTACAAGCCGGAAAACCCACCAGTGCCGCCAGGTGGATCACCGTATCGGCATTGCTCATAATTTCAGCCAGTGGAGCGCGTGCGGTTAAATCCTGTTTTGTCCAAGCAAAATTGGCAAAGGGCAAGAAAGAGAGCAAGCTATCACCCCCAAAGTTAAGGGTATCGATGATCATGACCCGATCACCACGGGCTAATAAGTGAGCAGTAACCATCGAACCAATATATCCGGCACCGCCGGTAATTACGAAATATTTCGATGCAGACATCTCTAAAACCTATCTATCTGAATACTTTGTTGAATATGAATAATGGCGGGGAGCACAGTGGTTACCTCATAGATAGTAGAAGTACAGGGTACCATATCAGATTCATTCTGACCGTGACATCCGTGGTCAGCCCGATACAAGGATATGATAACAAGAGGAAGTTTTCAGCGTACATTTTTGATGTTAACAAGTTACGAGTACAAATTGAAGCGTGGTTTTGGTCAAAATTCCATTATGGAAAACAATAGATGAGATAGAACATCATGATCACCATGATACAATAAAAACGCCACAAGTGGAAGTGTCGAAGATAAAAACAGTTTTTGCCACACCAGTCTTCAACTTTATCAGCCGTTTCTATCTTCTTCATCCGGCAACGCCGTTGATCAGCAGAACATTGGTAAAAATCCAAAAGACGCTGTAGTTAAGAATACGTCGCGAGCGCCGCCAAGCGCCAAAAAGGAGCATCGCGGCCATTAAGCCCATAGTCAGGCGCAGCATGGCTACCGGCTCGCGAAATGTAGAGGTCGGCAGAAATAACACGACAACGCTGTTAAGCAGCAAACACAATACAAAGGGATGAAGTTGTCGCCACCATAGTGTTCGTAAACTTAACCACAGTCCGGCGATACTCGGCAAAATCGACATGGGGCCGACCACCAATGAAATGATAAGGAACGCGCCTACGCTCACCCCGGCAATCGCCAGCCAGCCGGCCAGCGGCACCGGGCTAAACGGTGTGGCCCCCGCGCCCCCTGACCCTACGCCAAAACTACCGAGCCACCCCCACAGAAAAAATTGATAAATGACAAACGGTATCGCCGCTAAACCCAATCGAAAAGTCCAGCCCCACATCCTCTGGGAAAGGGTGTACAGCATATAAGCTGCCAAAAAAACCAGCGTGGTTTCTTTACCCAACGCCGCTAACGCAAAGGCCCCGACCGCCCACCATCGACGTTCTCTGGCCCAGGCCAACATCGCCAATTGAACAAAGGCGTGAGCCAGAGGCTCGTTCAAATCGGCCCGGAGCGAGAGAAGTTGCCCGCCGTACAAACCATACACCAGGGCATACCAACGGCTTACGCGCAGGTGTAACAGAAGCTGTTCCGTAGCCCACGTTCCCAGCGCCATCGCGCCGATGTTGATAACGATCAGCGTCCACGGGATCAAGCCTGATTGCCCAAAGGCCAACAATCGCGCTGTCAGCGGATACAAAATACGCTGGTAGCGATAGGCCGGCACATCGATATAGGGTGCAGCCCCGCTTGGATTGAGCGCGATTTGATAGGCAAACTGCCCGTCGTAACCTTCGCTGCCTTTGGGAGCGCTCTCACTGAAGCGAGTTCCCAACAGAATAAAAGCTTTGGGGTCGCCATTGTTAACCAACAAAATGCCCGCTACGTAGATCAAACTGATGAGCACAACTATAACCGTTGGTGTTATTAATTTTTGGTTGAGCAAGTTCATATCAAGGCTCACGCTTTAAATCATATAAATAGAGCTGGATCGAGCCCCAATCTGCCATCATCACGTGGGGATAAGTTTGGTCGAGCGTTTTTTGAAGATCAAGCTGGGCCTCATCGACATAACCGGGCATGACGGTCAACCACAGGCGATCCGCGTCGGCAGTGGCTTCGCGCCAATCGACAATATCGCCACCAAAAAGACGATGGGTGGTTGGCCCGGTAAAAGTTGCGCCAGGCACATCGATCACTTTCTGCGGGATGGCTGTATACCACAACGCCGGCAGGCCGGAGGCCTCTTGCAAATGCAAACTTACGTCGCCGGGAGCAAAACCGGACTCGATAGTTTGCACGGCGGTTCTGATCGGCGGTTTGGCCGGATCAGGGGTAGTGTAATGGGTGACTAATGTAACAACAACCGGAAAGAGCAGCGCGGTCAGAAAGTAAGGGGTGGGTGAGATCTTGGGAGCAGCCGTACTGCCACGGGCCAACAGCAGGATCAAAGCCGGTGATGTGACGGCAAATGAGCGTTCAACGTAAATCGAGCGGGGAGACAAGAGCGATATGGTCATTACGGTAACGAGAGGCGTCAAGAGACTTAACCACAGCGCCAATTCAAAACGATGGGGCTGGCTTGCACGCCGCCGCGATTCCCACGCCGTTAAAATTAAGATGGCTAAAAGCAGAAAAAGCGCAATCGGTACCACCCAAATGGGAGCGCGATGGCCAAACAGCAGATAGTAGATGGTTGTTAGGGGCGACAAAATACTCGGCGCAGCTTGCCAGGCCTCACCGCCCAGGTAAGTGGTGGTGCGGGTTAAGGCTTGTGTAGCTTGAGGCAAAAACAATAAGCCAATTAGAGCATCGGCTATAACCAGAAAAATGAACTTTGACGGATACATCCGAACGTTAAATAGCCACCAAAGATGCAAACCAATCAATAAAAAAGCGGTAAAATAGTGAACGTACAGCCCAAAAGCGGCCACAAAAATATAGCCAATCCAGGCTAGCCACGCTTTGTCGGCTACGACAGCATACAGAAAAAGCCACATTATTGCAATGGCTAACAAGACGATCAAGCTGTACATGCGCACTTCTTGGGCAAAATAAACTTGAAAAGGCGCTATCGCCATAGCTACGGCGGCTACTGCGGCCGTAGGTTCATCGAACAGCCAATTAGCAAAGCCATAGATCAACCCAATTGCGCCGACGCTAAACAAGGCCGATAAGGAGCGCACGGCAACCTCATTGTCTCCTAACGCAAGCCAGAAGTGCAAAAGCAGATAGTAACCGGGGGGATGAACTCCATGCGGCGCGTTGGCTAAAATTTGAGCTAAACTCAGGCGGGCAGTTAAGGTACTGAACGTTTCATCGTACCATAAGCTAGACGATCCAATGCAAGCCCATCGCAGACCGGCACCAATAGTCAAGGCAGCGATCAAGATGAGTCTCGGATGTTGTGACAGCCAAGCTTTCATTTCGATTTATCCCTTGCCATCGTCCCGTTTTTTATGGGGTCAGCGGCCCGCTTCAACATCATCATTTACCTCATCGAGGGCATAGGTAAAAATGTAAATGCCATCAATTTTATTTTCATCCAACACATGATAACGACTATCAAACAACCGCTTTTGTTTGACCTGATAATCCGCCGAGTGTTCGATACCCATCACCAACCAGGCCCGATTATACCCCTGCACGCTGGTTTCTAGCGGTTGAGGTGTTCCGCCCACGGCGCTAATGATTGACTGAGAAGGTGCATTTTTACTGGCCTCATCAGGATCAAGAGGCAACAAAATATGGGGAACTTGGTGGGGGTAAGCAAGGAAAGGGAGAAAAGAGCTGTCGCTGGTATGGAGCACCACATCGCCGGGTTGGGTATGGGTGTTTACGTACGTAGCCGCCGCGCGCCAGGCCGGTTTTTCAAAAGCCGGATTGAAATAGAAATTAAAAAGCGAGAACAGCATCAAGGCCACCGTTGGCAAAAATAAAAACCCATTTACTCGGCGTTGAGGAGATCGCATCGTCCCCCAGGCAACCAGTATGTAAAAAGCGGGCGACGCTGTGAGCACCGTGCGGAGTTGAAAGATAGGCTGGATGAGTGAGATTAAAAATGTACCTACCAATGGAATGAACCCCCATAGCAGCAGCCACAGTAAGGGTTTTGTATCGATATGCCTCCGCCAAATGATGTGACGCCCATCATTGAGTACGACAAAGATGATGAGCAGCGTTGTAACCAGCGAAACGGCAATCCAAAACGAAGGCAGGGTGTAACTGATGAAAAAACCGGATAGCGTGGTAAACAGAACCAGCGGACTGGGTTGGGCGATCCAGTATGTATCGGCAACCGCGCGTGTCTGCGCTATAAACACACCCACCCAGGGTAAATAGAGCAGTCCGACGACAACCATCGCGACCAAAAAGTGGAAAATTTTCTGGCGCTGGCGCTCAATGAGAAAAACATACAAGGCCATCGCCGCAAAAATAGGAAAAGCAAAATAGGCCGTATAAGCGGCCAGCGTCGCGGTTACGACAAATACAGCCCACCACCCATACCGATCGGTCCGAAGTGCTTGAAAAAAACAACAGCTACTCAAGAGGGTTAGCAGCAGCAGTTGGGTATACAGCCGCGCTTCTTGGGCATAGAAAAGCTGCAAGGGGGAAACAGCCATGATTACAGCGGCCATCAGGCCAACCCGTTCATCAAAAAGCAGGCAGCCTAACCAATATATGGTCACAACCGCCGCCGCCCCGAACAATACACCCGGTAGACGGACTATGATTTCATTTTGCCCAAAATTCAGAAAAAGCTTGACGATTAAAAAATAAAGGGGGGGATGCACATCCGTCGCCGTAATGGCAATTAATTGAGGCACCGGCTGACGAGCCAGCAGCACGGTCAGCGCCTCATCGTGCCAGAATGACCACTCGCCCAGTTGATAGAGCCGCAGCAGTAGGCCGATTAAAGTCACCAGCACAATCCATTTGTGACGCTTGAGTATTACAACCGTAGCGCGTATCATTCCTCTTTATTTACCTCGCTGGCGCGATCGGACAGTTTGTAGAGTTGATAAGCACCGGCGACGTCAGATAGGGGATAAAGGTCTTGATTTTCCAATGCCTCAAGAACGGTGGTATCGAGCCGATCAGGGAACTCGTTTTTCATAAATTCAAAGCCGGATCGATGGATCAAGACGTGCGTGACCCCGGCTTGTCGCCAATTCCGGGCAATGGCGTCGGCGGATTGGTATTGATCAACCAAATGCGGAAATTCATCGAGAATACTGTCCGGTCGGCAGTCGCGTTGGCAGTAGTAGCTGCGCGGCTCCCACAAAAAGACAATTGTCGCTCCCGGCGGCAGATCGGTATTGATCTGCTGCATAGTCGCGTAGTAAGCCCCCAATTGCCGGGTCAGATAACGGTCACGGGATTCCAAGCCGACCAGGTAAGGCAGCGGATCGATTTTCATCGTCAGCAACCCCACATCGATAATGGTCAAGGCTAAGGTTAAAACCACAGCGATGTTGATAAAGCGGCTAAAAGAAAATTGCGGCAGATCGAGCCGCGGCAGTTCCGACCAAACCCAGCCGGCCAGGGGAGCCAATCCAACCAACCCCGGCAGCAGCAGGCGAGACTGCCACAACGCTTTCGACCAGATCACGCCCAGCGTCCAGAACGCAAAGTGAGCCGCGACGTAGAACACCAGCGCATTGAGGGCAGCGGGTCGGTCGCCACGCCGAAAGAGCGTCCACCCGATTACCAACGGCAAAAAGAGTAACAACAGCGGTCCGGTTCGTCCATCCCAGTAATTAGCATCGCGCACGCCCAAAGACAGCAGCCAGGGCAATCCCAGCAGCGTCGAAGGCCGCCAGCCGATGCCCGTTCCGGCAGCCGCGTACCACTCAGCCCGAAAGTTGTCCCAAAACGATCCGCCGAATAATCCGTATAAAAACGGATAAACCGGATTGCCGGTGAAAACCCAGTTTCTCAGGTACCAGGGTGAAGCGACCAGCAAGGCCACGAGACAGAAGAGCAGGAAGGGCGTTAGAGCGGAGAGCGGAGAACGGAGAGCGTGGGCCGGGGTGCCTAGTGCGCTCCGGAGAAGAAGTAACCCGACAACGACGGGCGTAACGAAACTGGTGTATTTAAGCCCCATCGCCAGTCCGGCGAAAATGGCGCTGAGGATGACAAATGACAATTGGTAATTGGTAACGGCTGACGGTTGACCGTTGGTTGCGGATCGCTGATGACTGTCTGCTATTTGCAAGAAGCAAAGTACGGTATAGAGACTGGCGAGTTGATAGAAAGCAAGGGCGAGATCATTATAGGCCCATCCGGCTAGCGTGCCCAGCATGGGCATACTGGCCAGAATAACGACAGCAGGCCAGGCAGATTTTTGGCCCAGAAAGCGTCTGGCGGTCAGGTAAACGAGACCGGCCAACAGCAGCCCAAAGCTAAAATGCAACAGTTTGGCCGCGATATCGCTGCGCAGGAGCATAGCCCAGGCAAACAGCATCTCCATCAGCGAGGGAAAGCTAAAATGAGGAATGTCGATGCCGCTGACAATACGTCCCGCCTGTAGATAAAGTTTGGGGGCGGTCAGATGATAGAATAGGCCATCCCAATCCGCAGGTGGCAAAAGCGCGATTGACAATGCCAGTAAACCAATAAGTGTCAGATAGAGGGTAACCAGGGGGTGTGGCGGGTTGATGAAGGGCCAGGAGCGGCCTTGCTGGAAAAGTCGCCAAAGTTGGGGCGCAGCGACTACACTTAAACCTACCGTGACTGCGTACGCCACCAGTGGATAAAATAGCCCCACTACCCCCAAGCCGAATACGAGTAGTCCCAGCAGCCCGAATCCCAGCCCCGTACCTAAGATTACTATCTCGCCGAACTCTACTGTATCTCTGGCCAGGTACTTGAGCAGCCAGGCCCCTAATCCCAAACTTATAGCGCCCAGCCAAATCGCTACCAAGAGATCAAGCAGAACGTTAACCACAGCCGCCACATTTTCCGCGACGAAGGGTTTCTGCACG
>JAGRBY010000290.1 GCA_020433835.1 Anaerolineae bacterium
GTCGATTGGCCGACATCACCCGCCGCTTTACCGGCGACAACGCCCGCACTACCGTTGAACAAAACATCTTGCTGCGCTGGATTCACGAGGCCGATTTACCGGCGCTGTATCAAGCTCTCCGTGAGATTAACCTGCACGCAGCCGGTGCCCAATCGATTGTCGATGTCACGGCCTGCCCCGGTACTGACACCTGCAAGCTGGGAATTGCCAGCTCACGCGGGTTGGCCGGTGAACTTCGCAACCGTCTGGCTGAAAAAAATCTCCAGTATGACGAAGCCGTACGCGATATACGCATCAAGGCGAGCGGCTGCTTCAACTCATGCAGCCAGCACACGGTCGCTGAAATCGGCTTCTTTGGCTCCAGCCGCAACGTGAAGGGCTTCCGTGTGCCGCACTTCCAACTTGTGCTGGGCGGCGAGTGGGATAACAACGCGGCCCACTATGGCCAAACGTTTGGGGCTATTCCTTCCAAGCGCGTGCCGGAAGTGGTCGATCACCTGTTAAACCTCTATATGCGCGACCGCCAAAATGGCGAGAAGTTCCGCGAGTACATTGCCCGTCGGGGCAAGAAAGAAATCAAAGAAGAAATTGCACCGTTCACCACAGTGCCATCTTATAATGAAGATCGCTCTTATTATGCCGATTGGGCTGACGCTCGCGAGTTTACTATCGGCGATATTGGGGTCGGGGAGTGTGCCGGTGAGGTGGTTAGCTTAACCGACTTCGGAATTGCCCTGGCAGAAGGGCTGCATTTTGACGCTCAGGTGGCCATCGAAAAAACCACCGATCAGGCCAGTGTTGATACAGCCGCTGGACTGGCTTTAGATGCAATGGTTAGCGCTGCCCAAGCTTTGATTAAAGTTCAGGACATTGATATTTCCAACGATCCGGATGTCATCCTGCAAGAGTTTAGAACTCGTTTTTACGATACGGAACTGTTCTTTGACCCGTTTGCTAAGGGTAAATTTGCGCACTATCTCTTCAACGCCTACAAACATCGCAACGACCCTAAGACGCTCGATATTGCCCTGCGCTTAATTGAAGAAACTGGCCTCTTTATCGAAGCGTCACACGCTTGCAACGACCGGCTTCAAGCCGCGCAATTGTCAGAGCCGGTTAATCCGTTCAAAAATCTTGTATCGCGTAAAGTAACAGCGGTTAAGGCGTAGAGGAGATTATCCATGAATATCGAACGATTTTGCGTAAAGTTCTTTGCTCGCCCGGATACGGATATTGATGATGCTGTCTTCATCGACATTTTTCATGCCTGGATTCGCCATCAAACCCTACCCGGTGTTTTGCTCGATGTGGCTGATTATCGCCATGTGCCTGAAGGGCCGGGTATTATGCTGATTACCCACGAAATCAACTATGCTATGGATTACAGCGACGGTCGTTTCGGCCTTTTAGCGCAGCAAAAAACAGCCAAAGGAGCCACCCACCAAGAGCGACTGCTCGAACTGATTCGCGCTACCGCGACCTTCGGCACGCTGCTGGAGAGTGAGCCGCTTGTGGCCAGCAAGCTGAGTTTAGAAGGGGGAATGTTCCATTATATGTCCAACGACCGGCTGCGTTTACCCAACACCGCCGAAGCCTTTACGTCTATTCGGCCTGATTTAGCCGCAGCCGTGGGCGTTATCTATCCGGAACAAGAGGTCTTAATCGCCCGACTCGACAACGATCCCCGTGATCGTCTCGCCGCTGTTGTCGATGCCGGAACCGCCGATATCCGCGCGGTGGCCGACGCCGTTGGTGCCCTCGTTTAGGCAAAACCGTAGGACAAACTTAAGTTTGTCCTACGGTTCTTATTTCAAGAGAGCAAGGGGTGACGGAGGTGGGGCCTCGAAGGATTTGAAGAGTTGACCTGTCTGCCATATGTTGTGTTTTGGTCAAAAATCGTATAAAATCCTTCGAGGTCGCCACACGAGTCGGTAACCAACCAACCAACAAACCAACAAACTAACCAACCAACAAACAAACAAACAAACCAATACCTATGTCTGACAAATTAAAGCACGCCATCGAAAAAATAGATGCCGCCAACGCCGACGATCCCAATCTTATGGAAGATGAGGGGCAAATGCGTCCGGTAGAGTTAGTTCACGCCGAACGCCGCACCGATTGGATTTATAAGCTTGTCGGCGATGACGCCTCGGATGAACTGCTGCTGGCAGCCCGAGGTCAGCACATTCGACGCTGGGAGATTCCACGCGATAGTTATGCACGCGATCGGGCCAGTTACTTGCAATGGCGCAACGACCTCAAAAAGTTTCACGCTGAAAAAACCACCGAGATTATGAAAGATGTGGGTTATGACGATGCAGCGGCTGATCGTGTAACGAACCTCATTCTGAAAAAGCGGCTGAAACTCGATCCCGAGGTGCAAGCGCTGGAAGATGCGCTCTGTCTCGTCTTTCTGGAAACGCAGTTTACAGAATTTGCCAAACAAGAGGCTGACAAAATTACCAATATCTTGCGCAAAACCTGGCGTAAAATGTCACCTCAGGGGCAGCAGTTCGCGCTCCAACTGCCCATGAGCGAAGAAGACCTTCAGATTGTCGAAGCAGCGCTGGCGGGAGAGTAAAGAGTAGTTGGTTTGATCGTTGACCTCCATGGTAGGCTATGGTAGGCTATGGGAGGGAGTTTGCGATGATTATTAGAGGCATTTTGCAACGCTTTGCTTAACCTTTTCCAAATTTGACCGAATTATATATAATTTGAAGTCGCTATTAGCGGACTGGTTGCTGTTAGACCAGTCCGTTTTGTTTCGCGACTTTACTTTTTATATGACAACGATAACCAAATAGTATAAAATTCGACCTATGCGTATCTTACTTATAAACTACGAATTCCCTCCTATTGGGGCCGGCGGCTCCAAAGCGAGCCAAAAAATTGCAACCAGCTTAGTTGATATGGGCCATACGGTGCGTGTGGTTACCAGTCGGCCAACGCAACCCTATACCCTGCTTGGTAATTTGTGTTTGCTTTCGGGTATAGGCTTTTGGATTTATCTGGCCTATATAAAATTTGGTTATGACAAAGATCTTAGTGATCACGGCTTTACCCTGTTAGGCACGCTGTTAATATTAACCGGCTTTATCTTACGTAACACCGGCTTGACCTGGGAACTGTTAAATCCCATTCGCGGCTTGAAGCCACTAGAGTTTATCGATGGGGTTGAGGTGCATCGTATTCCGGTGCTGCGCCAAAGACAGGAATATTGCTCAACCTTTGAGATGGGGACATTTGTCTTGAGCGCGTTGTGGTACAGCCTATTTCAGGTTCGTGATTTTAAGGCGGACGTGGTTCATGTCTTTTTTGGCATTCCCGACGGGCCGATTGGTTGGGCATTAAAGCGAATGTACAGTCTACCCTATCTCATCTCGCTGCGCGGGGCCGACGTGCCTTCGGATGAGGTTAAACGCTTCGCCAAGCATTACAAAGTGCTGCGTCCGTTCGTTCGATGGCTGTGGCACGATGCTGACGCTGTGGTGGCTGTCTCGAATGGGCTGCGTGAGTTTGCTTTTCAGACCACGCCCGAACTGCCCATTGAAGTTATTCCCAATGCAATCGAGCTTTCAGTCTTTACACCCCCATTGCAGCGTAATAGCGAAGGACCGGTACGGCTGATCTTTGTAGGGCGTTTCAATAACTTTAAGAATGTTGAAATGCTGGTTGAAGCAGTCTGTTTATTGGAAAAGAGAGGCATCGATAACTTTGATCTCTATCTCGTCGGGGATGGCGAACGCCGTCCCCTTGTGGAACGGGCCACTTCGGAAAAGGGGTTAACCAAGAAAATTCATCTTTTAGGCTGGATGGATCGGGCTGAATTGGTTGAGCAATATCGCCAGGCCGACATATTTGTAACCGCCACAACCTGGGAAGGAATGCCCAATACTGTGTTGGAAGGCATGGCCTGTGGTTTGCCGGTTGTTTCCACACGTGCTTCCGGCCTTAATGAACTGGTTCGGGAAGGTGTAAACGGTTATCTTGTCGATATTAACGACACGCATGGTTTGGTCGATCGTCTAACCAAACTGATCAACAATCGCTACGAACGGCAGCGCATGGGCAAAGAGAGCCGCAAAATTGCCGAGCAGGAATTTGCCTGGGAGTACATTGCCGAGCAGTATGTAGAAATTTATAAGCGCATCACCAACCATCCATCGACTGTAACCCTTACGGACAAACTGCCCCACGAACCGAGCATTCACAAGCAAGTTTAGGGCCAAATGCAGCAACGAACGATAACCCTGTTTGGCCTCATTCTGGCTGGCTTTGCCCTCCGTATTTATTATCTGACCACGACCCATCCGTTTTTTGACGAATACACCACCGTTTTGGCTGCACGGCAAATCATCGAGACCGGCTGGCCCGTTTTACCGTCCGGTCTGTTTTACGAACATGGTCTGCTGGCCACGTATGTCATAGCGCCCTTTACGGCGTTGTTCAGCCATCAACCCCTGGCGAGCTGGCAGCCGGCCCATTGGGGCCTGATGCTTTCGCGCTGGCCGAGCGTTTTGATCAGCACATTAACCATTCCTTTCATTTACTTTGTAGGTCAAAAAACAGATATGGCCAACCCACTTGCCAAAAACGCGGCACTGCTGGCCGCCGGTCTGTTTGCTTTTAGCCCGGAAGGCATGGTCTGGGGTGGCCGAGCGCGTATGTACGCGTTGGCTACGCTTCTGGTTTTGGTAACGGTTTACCTCGCTTACCGAGGAACAATCTATCCCTATCGCGCGGCTTTTCGTTGGGGGGCGCTGCTGGCTCTGTTGGCCGCCTTGCTCACTCAATTGGGCGCACTCATGCTCATCCCGCCCTTAATTATCGCGATGCTTGTAAATAGTTTCAGCCACAACCGTCCCCGTCAGACCACAACCCGGCTCTGGTTTCTGCAAAAGACAGTACTGCTCGAAGGTCTGGCCTTGGCGGCTATCGTTGCCCTCGCCGTTTTCGTCAAGCGACTGGGCCGGCCCATTGGTTTTGATTCCCTCGCTACCGGCGAGAGCCACAGCCTCTTACCCGAACTCATCAATACCATTCGGTACCAAACCGCCGTTTCCTTCACCCTGGATGAAACCATCAAGTTCCTCTCCCGCCAATTCGGCGTACCGCATCATCTGTGGCTAACGCTCGCCACCATTACCGGCGCTGGCCTCGGTCTAATCCTGCTCGCAATTATTACCTACCACCGTTCTACCATACCAGCATCCTCCCTACAATCGGCTCGTCGGTCAGCTAACCAAAACCCAGTCTCCAATCCCCCAATCTCCCAATCTCCCAATCCTGCGGCTTCGCTCAGGACCGGTCTCCATTCTCCATTCTCTATTCTCTATTCTCCATTCTTCACCCCCCTTAACCTCTTTCTCTGGCTCACCTTCGGTCTCATCATTCTGGAAATGGTTACGCTGCTCGACCCCTTTCGCCGCAATCCCCGTTATCTGGTGATGATGCTGCCGCTATTCTATCTTATCGCCGCCTATGCGCTCTTTAACGGCGTTATAATTGTTCAACAAACTATCGCTCACGCTCAACGTCCGGCATTCGCGTTCTACAGCGCCATTGCCCTGCTCATTCTCTTTACGAGCCTCAACCTGGGCGATCTCCGGCTCGCGCTCATTACCCCTGAACCGGCTTATGAGGATGCCTTCGCCAAAATCTATGCCGATTGGCAGCCCGGCGATACCTTGCTCACGATGAACACGCCGGCGGCGGGGCTGTACTTGGGCCAGGTCGATGGCTTTACCATCCAAAATGATGCCCAACAATTCCTGCTCAATGCCGATACCCAACCGGTCGACCGCTGGCTGGGCGCACCGTGGATCGGGAGCGCAGCGGCGTTCAATACCGCACTCAACAACAGCCCGCGCACCTGGTTTGTAACCGACACCATCCGCCAGCCGGTCTACTTTCGTGGCGATTGGCAGGCCATTCTTAGCACCCAGATGGAGCAAGTTTGGGCCGGCGATAACGCCCTACTCTACCGCACCCGGCCCGACCGCACGCCGCTGCCAACCCAACCCGACACCATGGTCAACGCCAACTTCGATCACACCATCACCCTAACCGGCTACGCGCTAACCGCGCCTCCCGCCGCAGACACCCCGTCTCAACTCAATCTGGTACTCTTCTGGCAGCCACTCAACACCATCGCCACCGATTACACCACCTTCCTTCATCTGCGCACGGCCAAGGGCGATACCGTTGCCCAGCGCGACAGCCAGCCTTTAGCCGGTGCCTACCCCACCAGCCAGTGGCAACCCGGCGAAACCATCATCGATCCGCTTACGCTACCTCTGCCCAACGATCTCCCGGCCGGCACCTACCAGCTCTACACCGGCCTTTACCGGCTCGATACCCTGGCCCGGCTGCCGGTTACTGATGACGTCTCCGGCGAGAATGCTATTTCATTAGGAGAGATTCGGCTGCCATGAACCTGAATCCTAAGCTGAGACCACGGCTGATCGCAGCCGTTTTATTCCTTATCGCGCTCCTGCCCCGTATTGTCGGCTTACGCCGCTTTCTCACCAGCGACGAAAACACCAACATCTTTTTCGCCGGCAGCAACGTCATCGCCGCCTTCTTACAGGGCGATCTGCGTGGCACCTACTGGCACTTTTACCCCGGCGTAACGATGAGCTGGCTCGATGCCATCGGCATGACGGTGCAGTATGGGCTTGACTCGCTGCGCAGCACAACGCCGCCCTTTACCGACTACATCTATGGCGACATCCTGGGACTGCTGGTCGCTAATCGACTGCCCTACGCCATTTTGACCGCGCTGGCAGTTTCGGCTCTCTACTGGCTGGCCCGGCAAGTGATGCCCAACGGTCTGGCCCTCCTGGGCGCACTCTTTCTGGCCTTCGATCCCTTCTACCTGGCCCACTCTCGCGTGGCCCATGGCGATGCCCCTGTTGCTGTTTTTATGAGCCTGTCGGCTTTAACCTTTTACATATATGTCCAACGGCGTCGAAATACCACACCTGCCGCGAATGTAGAGCCACTAACGGCTCTATTTTTTCGGCCAGCCCTAAAATATCTGGTTGCTTCCGCTGTTCTCGGCGGCCTGGCTGCGCTAACCAAAGCGCCCGGCCAATTCATGGCGCTGTTTGTTATCGGCGCTTCTCTCATCTTCGCGCTGCTCGAACTCAGCCGGGCACGCTACAACGCCTCGCGTTCCACGTCCTACGTCCTACGCATTCTTCTGCACGGGCTTATCGTTATCGGCATTTGGGGGATTATCTCGCTGTTTGTCTTTGTTGTGCTGTGGCCTTCGATGTGGGTCGATCCACTTGGCACTTTTCGCCAGATGCTGGACGAAACTTTCGGCAAAGTCAACGAAGGCCATCTCGTCTACTTCTTTGGCCGGCCCATGCTTAATCCCGGCCCCTGGTTTTATCCCTACGTCATTCCGTTTCGTATGACGCCTGTGGCTTTGATAGGCTGCTTGCTGTCCTTATTTATCTTGGCCAGGCAAGCTAAGGCCAAGGTTGAGGCCAAGACGTCGGACGGCCGACCGTCTACCCAACTTCTCACTACCCTAACGTTTTTGTGGATATTTGTTATAAGTCTGCTCATCTTCGGCAACCTCAGCCCCAAGAAGCAGGATCGCTATCTGCTGCCCCTCTTTCCCTTTCTCGATCTCCTCGCCGCCATCGGTTGGGGCGGAATGCTGCTGCTGTTTGATGGGTGGCTTTTTGGAAAGAAGGCTAAGGCTAAGGCTGAGGCAAAGATAGAGACAAACCCTACCCTTATCCAACCAATCAACCAACTACCAAACCAACCAACCAACCACCAAACCCACCAACCATTCAATTACCAATTACCAATTACCAATCTCCAATCTCCAATCTCCAATCTCCTCCTCACGCTCCTCCTCATCCTCTACCTGCTCCCCACCTTCACCTACTATCCCTACTACCTCACCTACTTCAACCCGCTCATGGGCGGGCCAACAACCGCAGCCCACACAACGCTCATGGGTTGGGGTGAAGGCATGGAGCAAGTGGCCGATTACCTCAACACCAAACCCAACGCCGCCAACCTGTACGTGGCCTCGACGCCGTCGCAGACGTTGCTGCCCTACTTTGTCGGTACCGGCGAGAATTTCTACACCAACGATATCGCCTTGCGGGCCGATGTTGTGGTACTCTATCTGGCCCAGATGCAGCGCATGGCCCCCAGCCCCGACATTGTCGACTACTTCCAGGCCCAAACACCAGAGCATGTGGTTACCATTAAAGGCGTACCGTACGCCAAAATCTACCCCGGCCCCAAGCTCATTCTCACCGATATCCCCGCCGAGGCCACACCCATCAACATCGGTTTGGGCGATACAATGCGCTTGGCCGGCTATGCCCTTGCCTCATCATCAGCAACCGGCCTTGTCTCCAGCCAAGAAAACCAGGCGAACACCCTTACCCTCTACTGGCACGCCCTCGCTCCCATCACCACCGATTACACCATCTCCGTGCGCGGCCAAACCGACGAGGGCACACGCATTGTCCAGCATGATCAATGGCCCGTCGACGGCCTCCTGCCGACCAGCCAATGGCGGCAGGGCGACTATGTCACCGACCGCCACACCCTTTTCCTGCCCCCCGACGCCCCACCCATCAGCCAGTTTGAAATTGTCGTCTACGACGCCGCCACCGACCAAACCCTTGGCCCGCCCATCACCATCCCAAACCAACCATGACCAATCAACCATCATCCTCCCAACAACCTGCGATCAATCGACCAACCATCTCCCGTCTCCAGTCTCTAAT
>JAGRBY010000291.1 GCA_020433835.1 Anaerolineae bacterium
CAATGTACGTAGTATAAGATAGCTTATACTCAGAGGGAGGCAGAGCGTATTGCTTTGCGTTCAGAGAGCCTTCGTTGTCGCCTGCCAGCAATGAACGAAGGCTCTTTTAATATTCTGTTTTCAATTGTAAATAAAAAAAGGGCCAGAAATAAACCGGCCCCTCATTCCGCGTTGAATCGCAAACCGCGAGAAACGTTATGGTAAATTAGAATAGGTTGCTGAATTAAAATCTGTTTGTTACTCACGTTATCTGTATTGTACACGATTTTTAGTTAACC
Organism: Anaerolineae bacterium; assembly: GCA_020433835.1. The sequence continues at coordinate 279 of JAGRBY010000291.1, forward strand.
TCAAAATTGAAATAACATAAAATAACAAGGCACGTTCCTACTACACAACATCTAGTAGCTACACGCTTGAAACACTAGCTTGAACCACTATATATTGTATACACACATATCATACCACATCAGCCTTAAAATTAAAATTTGGAGCTAAGGTTGATGCCAACCTATCGAATTAGACTAAATATAGAATGGGACAATGACAGCCAAATATAACACTATGATATCAATATCTTTCTCACGGTGACGAACTAATGTTGTACAAAATCAGATTAAATCTTGAACTCAACCCCGGCCCGGAGCGGGTTTATACTGTTACCAGTCCCGATGTTCCCGGCCTTGTAACTGAAGGCAGCACGCCGGAAGAAATCAACCGCAATGTACAAGAAGCTCTTGAAGTGTTAATGGTTGGCTGGAAAAAGTACGGGCTAGAAATACCCCCGGCCCTACAAAATCAACAGCCGCCCCAAGTGGTTGAAGCTCTTGTAACGGTATGAGGTATCGAGAGCTTGCCAAACGCTTGAAAAAGTTGGGCTGCGTTGAAGATAGGCAAGGTAAGGGAAGTCACCAGCTTTGGTACAATCCAGCTACTAACCAAATTGCTCCTATTCCCGATTGGGGCGGCAAGGATTTACGCCCCGGTACAGTAAGAAGTATCCTCAAACAATTAGGCATTGACCGCAAGGACTTCGGTCCTATTAAATAATTAAGCCTCAACCTACCGGCACAAAATCACTAACCGTTACCTCTAAATCCAAATCAAGATTCAAATACCGCTGCGTAGTCGCCACGCTGCTATGCCCCAGCAGCTTCGATATCTGCGTAATCGGCACGCCAGCCTCATAACCTAACTGCGCGTAAGTCCTCCGCAAGTCGTGAGGGGCAAGGTTATCTTTGCCGATAGCGGCCCCGGCACTATTCACAACGTGAAAGATACCCACGGCGCTTAGGCTGTCACCAATGGCCCCACCTTTGCTAATCGAACGGACAACCCGGCCCCCACCAACAATGCCCCGCCAACTGTCGAGCAGCCCGGCCAGCGCGTCACTAATCGGCACTACCCGATCCTTTGCGCCTTTGCCCCTCACGTTTAGGACAGTTCGGAATCGATTCCCCATCGGCTGTAAGACAACATCCTCAAACGTGAGATTGGCTAATTCCTCACGACGTAGCCCAGCGCCCACCAGAAGCCCCAGCACGAGCCGATCCCGCTTGCCTTGCAGACTATCACCACACGTTGCCATAAGGCGCTTTACTTCGGCTTGTGTTAGCCAAGTATGGGCTTTCTGGCCCTTGCTGGCCTCTACCTTGATTGTCTCGTTTAGCGCGTCGATTCGGTAAACTGTGGCCTGTACAGCGTTGATATTTTCCGGCGTTGCCCCGGCTTTGGCCTTGGTTGCAACTTCATCACCCCACAAACGTATAGCAGCTTTGAGGAAAGCACGGCTTGATTTACTCAACCCCTGGGCGTAGGTTGCCAGGGCGTCAGCATCAGTTAGCCGATTGCCGGAATCGAGATAAGCGGTTATGGCTTTGGTATATTGCCTCTTGGTACTTGGTTGCAGCCTGGGGTTAGATTCAATCAGCCTTACAATGTCGGCTTTGGCCGGTGTGATTGTGGTTAAGGTGTTCAATTTTTTGCTCCATTTGACATATTCTACTAACTTATATATACCTTTACGTAAGTAACACAATAAAAAAACTGGCTATACCAGGGTTGTAGCCAGTTTCATTAGGGTTATATCATTTGGAACAAAACCTAGAGGTTTGGTATAATTGGGCGAGTTTGCTGACCATTCTGCCATAAATCTTACTTTCGGGAGAGGAACACACATTATAAATCATACCTCACAACACATATTGCCCAAAATCTTCTTACGGTTAAATTCTATATTTTTCGATGAGAGACAGCGTTGTTTGTTGGCAAAGGAAAGCAGACATAGATCAGTTCTCCAAAATTCACGTGCATTCAAAGGAGGGTAGTTTTATATGGATATTGGATCCGCATTTACTTATATGTTTGATGATGAGGAATGGATCAAAAAATTAGCAATTGGCGGTGCAGTTGCCCTAGTTGGAGCAATCTTAACCCCTATTCTTATCGGTATAGCTTTGTTACTGCCGTTGAGCGGTTATATGATTGATGTGCTGCGAAACGTGCGAGATGGTCAGCCACGTCCTTTGCCGGAATGGTCAGACTGGGGTGGTTTATTTAGAACAGGTCTTTTTGTTTTTGTTATAGGTCTGGTTTACAACATTCCGGTGATTATATTGGCTTGTGGCAGCGGTATTGTGCAGAGTGTAGCGCCTCAAATGGACCCTGACACGGCCGACGCACTCATGATTGCAGGAGCGTGTTTAAGTTGTTTACAGATTGTTGTAAGCCTTATCTGCAACTTGTTTGTTCCAGCTGCGATCATTCGCTATGCCCAGTTTAATACGGTATCGTCAGCCTTCCAGTTTGGCGAAATATTTAGTTTCATCAGAAATAATATTGGCGATTACATTATTGTTGTTCTGCTCAGTTGGGTGGCTTCGGTTATCGCCGGGTTTGGTGTTATTCTCTGTGTTGTTGGTGTTTTCTTCACGTTCTTCTGGTCTTACTTGGTCAGCGCTAATCTCTACGGGCAGTTGGCGAGAAAATCTCCCGTAACTATGTAATTCGATTATTTCTACAGACCTCAAAGTTGCGAGGTGACTTTGAGGTCTGTATAGAATAGGACTTACGCAGTTGGGCGAACGAACAAGGTGACAGTCACTTTTTGATTTATAATGTACGCCTCTTGACCCAAATAGGTCGATTTACCATAGCCAAGTGACTGTCACCTTTCTTTGAAATGGTGGTACCTATTCACTATAATATCCCCGTGACTTTTGCCGCGTAAAGGTGTCTATATACATAACAGTTATTTTCAGTTCGGAAAGAACATATACGTATTGAAAGGGTAGAAGACGAGAAGTCACTCGTCATTTGAGTAAAGGAGTAGATCGTGATAGAAGCTGTATCGAACATTATGACCGCTTTCGGCCTGTCGACTTCAGCAGGCTTAAATGCTTACTTACCTCTACTAATTGTGGCTTTAACGGCTCGATTTACGAATTTACTACAACTAAATGAGCCGTGGAACGTGCTGACCAATTGGTGGGTAATTGGTATACTGGCCGTACTTTTGCTCATCGAAATGACAGTTGACAAAATTCCGGCAGTGGATACCCTCAACGATATTATTCAAACCGTGGGCCGTCCGGCAGCCGGAGCTATTCTTTTTGCAGCCAACTCCGGCGTGGTGGGCGACCTTCATCCTGTTTTTGCCCTGGGCGCCGGATTGATTTTGGCTGGAGGGGTGCACGCTGCTAAAACAACTGTGCGTCCGGCCGTAACCGCTTCAACGGTAGGAACAGGCAACTGGGTGGTCAGCATTATTGAAGATATTCTGGCCTTCATGGGTACTGTCATGGCAATTTTACTTCCCCTTTTGACGGTTTTGATCGTCATCTTTTTGGGGATCGCCTTTATCTGGTGGCGAAGTCGCCGTCGTCAAAAAATGGCTACTGTCTAACGAGACTCTATGACGAATTTTAATCCTCAACCAACGTCCTCGACACCAACCAACACCATGGCTATTGTTAGCCTGGTAGCCGGTGTGTTAAGTTGGGTCGCTATTCCTTTTATCGCGGCTGTGGCCGGGATTATCACCGGCCATATAGCACGCCGCGAAATAAAAGCGAGTATGGGTGCTCAAAGTGGTGATGGTCTGGCGCTGGCCGGTCTTATTTTAAGTTATATCAATCTGGCTATGGCTTGTGTATCGCTGGGGTTGGCCTTGCTCGTTTTTGGTGGAGCATTTGGGATAAGTGCTTGTGCTGTTTTATCGGAGTCAGCGGGATTGATAACTTCTGACTCCACTTTATCGCTGTTATTCAACTAATGGACCGCTCGCCTCTTGTCGAAATTCGTCAAAAGCTGCGGGAGAGCCGTCAAAACACACTGCGCTTAATTGAAGCCATTGACGAAGATACAGCGCTCTTTCAGCCTCGACCCGATGCCTGGTGCATCAAAGAACACGTGGTTCATATAGTGGCTGTTGAAGAATCGATCATTCATTTCGCCCACCGTATCCTCAATGAGGAATGCCCCATCTCACCCCTTTGTTACGAAATTGCTTTTAATCAAGAAGCATGGAATAATCGTGAAGTAGCCGAGCGAGCTGGCTATCGTTGGCCGGAAGCAGTTGAAGCTCTCAAGAAAACACATCAAGAGTTAATAGAATTGCTTGCCTATATTCCAGAAGAAGCATTAAATAGAGTGGGATCGCATCCTATCTGGGGCGATCCGGTCACCTTGGCCAGTATTCTGCGTATCCCCTATCGTCATGAGCGAGGCCACCGTGATGAAATTGTTGTCCTCGCCAAGTCTAAATCACGTCCCGAACGATCTTGAAAAAAGCAAAACCATTTATAATCTTATGTGATCCCCACCTGGTTGATGGGTCTAACCCGTCATTTAGACACCAACCGGGTGCGCCTTTTTCAATACAGGTGTCATTAGAATTTTTCACTACCTATAAAAAGGAAGGAGAATCGACCTATGAAGACTGTTGGCTTTACGCCAATCCCTGAACGTATCAACCGTATCACTGATGTCGCTTATAATTTGTGGTGGAGTTGGCATCCTGAGGCTCAAGAACTTTTTAAGATGATTGATGCCCAACTTTGGGAAGATGTGTACCATAATCCGGTGCTGTTCTTAGCGGCCGTTCGCCAATCTGATCTCGATAAGGCGTCTAACAGCCCTGACTTTATCAAAGCCTACCATGAAATTTTAATTGCCTTTGATAAATATCAGGTTTATGAGGATACATGGTTCAAAAAGACCTATCCTGATAAGGTTGACAAGCCTATTGCCTATTTTTCAGCCGAGTTCGGGCTACATGAGTGTTTACCCATTTATTCCGGGGGTTTAGGAATTCTGTCCGGTGACCATACCAAAGAAGCCAGCGATTTGGGCTTGCCCTTTATTGGTGTCGGTTTTCTTTACCCGCAGGGATACTTCCGGCAGGTTATTACCACCAATGGCGATCAAGAAGCCATCTATACCAAAGTACGCTTTGCCGAAGTTCCGGCCCAGCCGGCCTTTACCTCAGACGGTAAAGAAGTTGTCGTCTCTGTTTCACTGCCGGCCCGCAACAATTTACCGGACCGACAGGTATTCGCCAAAGTCTACAAAATTCAGGTTGGCATTGTGCCGCTCTACCTGATGGATACCGATATCCATCCGAATGCTGAAGAAGACCGTGAACTTTCGGCCCGGCTGTACGGCGGTGACGAAGAGATGCGTCTGGCCCAGGAGATGGTGCTTGGTATTGGTGGGGTGCGAGCGTTACGCAAATTAGGCATCGAACCGGCTGTGTGGCATATGAATGAAGGGCACTCGGCCTTTATGGTGTTGGAACGGGCCAGAGAGCTTGTGGCCAAGGGTAAAACCTTTAACGAAGCCGCCGAGGTTATTAAGAAAAGCTCTATTTTCACCACCCACACCCCGGTGCCGGCCGGACACGATACATTTCCGTTCCATATGATGGACCGCTACTTCCCAACTTGGCATGAAGATCTTAAGATTAGCCGGGATGAATTTTTGAATCTGGCTCGCCAAGATCAAAGCTGGGGACCTTCATTTAGTATGACTGTTTTGGCCCTGAAATTATCGGGCCGGGCTAACGGGGTAAGTAAACTGCACGGTGAAGTTTCGCGCAAAATGTGGAACTGGCTGTGGCCCAGCAAAGAAACCAAAGATGTGCCGATTTCATACGTAACCAATGGTATTCATACGGAAACATGGCTAGCTCCTCAACTCAAGGCGCTGTTTGATAAGCAATTTGGCTCAGACTGGCCGCTCAATATCGATGACCAGGCGATGTGGGACTCCATTACGGATGTACCGGATGAAGAAATCTGGGAGATTATGAATAGTTTACGGGCCGAACTGGTCGATTTTATTCGGATGCGAACCCGCCAGCGCATGATCCGCCTGGGAATGCATCCCAACGAAATTCAGTCGGTTAAAAATCTCTTCAATCCCAACACGCTAACTATCGGCTTTGCACGCCGTTTTGCAACTTATAAACGTGCCACTCTTATCTTCCACGACACCGAGCGGCTAAAGCGCATTGTCCATGGCAGCGGCGGCGGGCCAGTACAGTTTGTTTTCTCCGGTAAAGCCCACCCACGTGATGAACCGGGCAAAAACTTCATTCGAGAGGTATACTACCGATCTCATGAAGCTGGGTTGGCCGGACACCTTATTTTCATTGAAGATTACGATATGAATGTGTCGCGCCATATGCTAGCCGGGACTGATGTTTGGATGAACACCCCACGCCGGCCGATGGAAGCCAGTGGTACCAGTGGCGAGAAAGCGGGCCTCAACGGCGCTCCCAACTTCTCTATTTTAGACGGCTGGTGGGACGAAGCCTATAACGGCAAAAACGGCTGGTCAATTGGCGATGCCAGTGCTCACTATAACAGCGAGTATGACCAGAACCACGCCGATGCAACCTCAATCTACGAGACGTTGGAACAACAGCTTATACCCGCGTTCTACGAGCGTGGTGGCGATGGTGTTCCGCACAAGTGGGTACAATTGGTTAAAGAGGCCATTCGCACGGTGGCTCCAGAGTTCAGTATGACACGTATGATTAAAGATTATACGAACCAACTGTACGTACCCAGTATGGAATAAGACGAATATTTAAGCTTAAAATGGGGAGATGATAAGTAAAGCCTTATCATCTCCCCATCTATTTTACAATACTTCCGTATCAAGAATAATCGTTACCGGCCCGTCATTTTCAATGTAAACCAGCATATTGGCCCCAAAAACGCCGGTCTCAACGCGTTTAACACCCAATGTACCTGCTATCTGCACAAACCGAGCAACCAACGGCTCGGCCAGGTCTGGAGCGGCGGCCTGGGTAAAACTGGGTCGGCGGCCTTTTTTGGCATCGGCATACAAAGTAAATTGTGAAATGACCAGCAGCTCCCCTTCAACATCCAACAAAGAACGATTCATCTTGCCCTGATCATCCTCAAATACTCTCAGATGTACCGTTTTTTCAGCTAGCTTACGTACTTCCTGTTCTCCATCCCCCTGAGTTACTCCCAATAGAATAACGTAGCCGGCTGCTATCTGACCTACAATTTGGTTGTCAACCGAAACATGTCCTTGTTTGACCCGCTGCAAAACTGCTCTCATAAACTATACTCCTAAAATAGCCCAATAACACCCGTAATAGAACATATAAGCGACATTGTAATACTTTCCCTACAGACAAACAGCTCTCTATCCGGTATCATATAGTTACATAAGCTAGTTATATAGGATGATTAGCTATATTGGTTACAATAGGGAACTTTCATTACCAATTAATCTTTATTAACTAGCCTATCTTACTATCAGAGTAGATATTTTGCAGCTTGTAACCGGGGAGGTGCAACTATGGATGTACTACAACTACAATCCCTTTCAAAACCCCGTAATAATGAGAATCTTTTACGTATTTTGCTTGTGGATGATCATATTATATTTCGAAAAGGGGTTGCTTCGTTGATAGGTTATCAGGCTAATTTAAGCTTGGTTGGCGAAGCAAACAACGGGTTGGAGGGCATACAATTAGCCCGCCAACTTAAGCCCGACATCGTTTTAATGGATATCCGCATGCCGGACATGGACGGTTTTGAAGCGACACAGATTATAAAAAAGGAGATGCCTGACATTAAGGTCATCATACTAACCGTTTTGGATGGTGACGATCAACTTTTTACCTCGATCCAAGTAGGAGCAGACGGCTATTTGCCAAAATGCTTCGAACCCAAGCATTTGTTTGATACATTAGAACAAGTTCGAAAAGAAGAAAAAGCTTTACCTGACGCCATTGCTACCAAAATTGTTCAAGATTTTTGGCAAACCTCTATAACCGCCAATGAAGACTCATCCAGAAAAATTCTTTCAACCCGAGAGCTGGAGGTTCTAAAGCTTGTCGCGCGAGGAGAGACCAATCAAGAAATTGCAACAGACCTTGAAATTAGTGAAAATACTGTCAAAAATCACGTACGCAGTATTTTAGAAAAATTGAGCGTACGCAATCGCATTCAAGCGGCTGTATACGCTGTTCGAGAGGGTATTATCTAACCTCCACAAGTTTGCATTTTTGTTGTGGTACACACGGGGTACATAAGGGTGTCGTGGGCGGAATTTCTAAGCACTTACTTAGGTCGAATGGACTGCTTAGAGTTACAGCAATAACCCTATGTACCCTTTTTGATTCCGGTTACAGCAACCCCACATCCAAACACGCAGATGGCTTCGTCGTTCCTCCTCACCATGACAATAACCGCCAAAAACTTAATTTACGCTGTACACTACCTTTGCACTTTAAAGAATTGGGGCCAGAAACCAGGGTTTTTAGCGTTAAAGAGAACGCTTTTGGCCGCAA
>JAGRBY010000292.1 GCA_020433835.1 Anaerolineae bacterium
CTTTCCATTTTGTTGAAGCCGTGTCGACTGCGAAATTCAACCTATGTGGTTCATTTGATGGACCTCCTTTTTTATTAATTAGACTCCAGGGATCTGTGATTTCTGGGGCCATTTTGTCTTTCAGAGAAGCAGGTATAACCCCTTTTTCCAAGGCGCAACACTAAGCGCGATTGATTTGGCTTCCGCTGTGCTACTTAATGGCTAGTGAAAGCCGTTCGATCACCCCAGTCCGTAATTGATCCCCTCATCTCACAGCAAAATGGTGATGCCTTCCTGCCCATTTCGAAACCGCTGTACTTCAAGAACGCACAAACTATGAGACAAAGAACCCGTCATACCGGTGAAGGATGGCATGCGGGTATTTCCTTTTCATTGACAGAGAATTTATTTTGTTCCTGAAGCAATAATGGCCGCTCCGGCATTGGGCCAATCTTTAAATATGCTCGGCATTACGTTTACTTCTGTGTAATCCCGGCACCGACGTTCCAGCGGTTCCCAGAAACGACGGGTGGCATCGGCGTGCAGCAGTGCAGCCGTCATCTGCGTGTAAAGGGTGCGACGCTCAAAGAAGTAATCCATGATGACGTAGCGTCCCCCACTTGCCAGAAGCTCAAATGAACGTTCGAAGGCACGCTCCCACTCCGGAATGACCGACATCCCTAAGGTACATAAGACGCGATCAATCTTTAAGTCGGGTTTGCCGGTGAGGCTGATTAGAGCAGGTCGAGACAATTGGGCCGCATCGGCTTGCAGCAGATGAACATTCCCCCAACCCGAGCGTGCAATCCTTTGCTGCGCTTGAGCCAGCATTTCTGCTGAATAATCCGTGCCGATTAGAGTACCTTGCGGGCCGATCCCGGCGATGATATTAGCAAAGTTCATCCCGGTTCCACATGCGAGATCCAGCACGGTGAGTCCCGGTCGAAGTTGGAGTGCCTCCACAGCCAAATTGCGGTGGTGGCGCGATATAGGATTGACAAAAATGGTTTCGTAAAAAGGGGCTGTCAATGCGTACCAGTTCATGATTGGCCTTTCTCCACTTTGGTTTAGAGGCGACGCTTACACCGTAGCTCCAGAATATACACGGGCTGTTCTCTTGCTCCGGCAATTTCAAGCAGGATAAAATTGATACCCGTGAAAAAATCGTGGGTGACTCCATTTGCCGTCTCAGATGTGTAAATTTGATCGTATAAGGTATCAATATAGGTTCGCAACAAGGCCGACTGAAGATATTGTTGCATTAGAAAATAATAGTATGTTAAATTCCAACATTGATGCCAGGTAACATCGTTCTCGTTAGAGGTATGAAGGAGTTCAAGATTAGGACTGGACGCGGTCGCGTGAGCCAAATTATCCATAAGACCGGATAATTCATGACCCACTTCCGTAATGATAAACCTGGAGTTCTCCGGAAACGTAGCCAGGCTCTTTATAAAAAGCTCTTCGTGACCCTCGGCAAAGTATCGCACTCCGCCGTGCGACACGGTCAATACTGGGGTATCCTGCGTGAGTTCTAAAATATGACTACTCATATCATCAAATGACGCGCAATTTGATATCACCGGACGATACCTGACCTGCAACGATTGCGTATTTATTCGGGAAAACACCTCTAATCCATGGCGATTCATGGTCTGTGAAATATCCACACCATAGACTGTATGATTAATACCTTCAAGTTGGCTCCTTTGTAATCCAGACAGAAGATGGGCGGTTAAATAGCCGCTGCCACTGGCCAAAATGAGCATACAAGCAAAATTAAACTCCGCGCTAGACAAAACCGTCTTACAGCGTTGCGTAATCTTCTCGAAAGATTTGTCCCTTTCATGCGCTTCGAAAATACATCGAGCAATGATAGATTGGTCAAATGTGTATTTGAAATTTAGCTGTCTTTTCAAGACAAGTTTATTGGGAATATAGCCGACATCTTCCCTCTGATAGAAATCAGCCTCACTGACTAGCTCAGTTGAAATCAAAATTTGTTTGACTTCTCGGCGAATATCAGAGAGCGATAATGGTGTCAGCAAAGCTTCCAAACGATGATTTCTTTCGGTTAATCCGTTGAGATGCATATTTTTCCGTGTCTCATCCAAGCTACAGAGTAATGGACCATCCACAATCTTGCCGATAGGGATGTGTAGATGCTAAACGTCAATCGCCGGTAATTTGATGACGGTAAGTCAGCCAAACCTCAAATGTGTTCCAAAAATTGGCCACTGTGACCGGTACTAAAGCGGTTTTATCGTCAGTTGAAATAAATTGATCGTCACCCATCACCTCCACAAATCTTGTCACCGGGTTTGACTGATCCGTGGTCACAAATATCGCCCGCGGTCCTACCCAGATATCTGATACAGTCGTATCCAATTTCTTATGCATGAGCGGTCCAATCAGTTCCTGGATGGTGCCCAAACCGCCGGGAAAAACAATCATGAAATCGGCTAACTGGGTTAGGGCATAGCACCGCAGCGTGATGTTCTCGAAGGGAAAAATATTTTCGGCGACGACCCTTTCACCCAGATCAAAAACCGGCTCAACGCCGATAACGACCGTCTGAAAACCACGGTGATAACATTCGTCGATGAGCGTATCCATCACACTCCCATAGTTCCCCCGACCGCCTACCATAAAAACCGTTTCATGACGGTGCGGCTCAAAATGACTCATATAGCGACGGATGATTGCCTGCGTTTGCAGCGGCTGCTGTCTTGAACTCCCTAGCAAAGAAATGATGGTAGGATACGTTTTTCGCATTGCCGACATGGTCAGATGCAGACGTTCGAGGGTCTGGAGATCTGATGGAAGGAGCGGTGAATTCATTTCTATTGGTTGATCCCGTACTGGCTGTTGATGCACTGTTGAAGTTGCTGGGCTAGAACTTTAACATTCGGCTCTCGCAGAGTTGTGAAATGATTGCCGGGAACGTCAATCGCAGTTACATTTGAAGCCAATGTATCCCAATTCAGATAAGGATTCCCATCTTTTTTGTTATTTTGCTCAGTTGCTCGAAATACCGTAATGGTCCCTGAATAAGGTTGTGGTGAATATTTGGAAAGTGCCCGCATGTTGGCCCGCCACACTTTGAGTATGTCACCTACAATCGGCTGCTTCAAACTCGATAGGGGCGGACCGCTGGGGATGGTCGATAAATCGTTATCAAGAGCGGAAGTGGGTCGCGTTCTTTCCGTCACAAGGGAAAAATAGTCGCGGACAAACGGCCAAATATCACGGACAATAACGGTAGTGAAGGTCAATGCTGAGCGAGACCGCTGCCAATAACTCCCGGTTTGAATCCCTGCTTCGGTATCGATGATGGCTAACAGCGCCACCTCCTCGCCGGCTTCTTGCAGTTGCTGCGCCATCTCGAAGGCAATCCAACTGCCCAAGGACCAACCACCAAGAAAATAGGGGCCATCCGGCTGAACCACCCGAATAGCCTTAATATGGTGAGCCGCCATATCTTGGAAACAGGTATACGGCGGCTGCTTTCCATCCAATCCGACGGCTTGCAGCCCATAGAAGGGCCGCTCACGATCCAGGCTGTGAGCGAGTTGAAGATAGGGAAATACAACTCCCAGCAGTGGGTGGATGCAAAAAAACGGAGGCGCCGAACCTTTGGGCTGGAGAGCTACCAGGGGGGACCAAACCTCTTGGGGAGGATCAGTCTCTTCATTAGTATGCTCACGAGTCTGTTCAGTCAAATATTGCGCCAGGTCACTGATGGTTGGATGATTGAACAGCGTCACCATCGGGATATCTCGGCCCCACGTTTCCTGGAGTTTGTTACGAAGCTGAACCAGATGAACGGAGTCGGCCCCTAAGTCAAAGAAATTGTGATGGATACCGATTTGATCAATTTGAAGCACCGCTTGCACCATTGTCGCCAGAGTGCGTTCTACGTCCGTTTGGGGCAGCACGAGCGTCGCCGCCGTTGTTTTTGGCTCCGGAGCCGGCAACGCCTGGCGATCGACTTTGCCATTCGGGGTCAGGGGTAACGTCTCTATGGGGATATAAGCGGACGGTATCATGTATGCGGGCAACTTCTGTTGCAAGTAGCTTTCGAGTTGTTCAATAGCGTTGTTTTTCCCCTGGGTAGGTTCGTCCGTACTCCATTGGGTCATCTGGGTCGGGGCTATGTTGCCACCCAGAAAGCTGTGCAGCAGGACTTGGTTTGCGCTCAGTCCCATAGCTCCCGAGAACGCATCAAACTCCAGCCAGCCGATAGGGCACAATCCAATTTCGTGAGCGGGCGCTTCTTCCATCAACAACTGCCCCATGTAGCCGGCCTCCAGCAAACAGAAATCACGGGATCGATCGCCGTACATCGGTTCGATAGCGTCCAGATGCCCTATCTGGAATAGAGCGAAGGCTGCGCTCTCGAAAATAGGCTGGTTTTGATCGTAGTATTTCCCTTCGAGCGGCGTTTTGTCATCCAATAACACCAGGTGATGATGGGCCGGATGGTAGTAATAGAAACCACCGCCTATGCCGTCGATCTGATTAGGTTTCAGGTACAGGTAAGTCTGGACGGGATATAGACTCCCCGCCGAAGGATAGCGATATTTGGGCAGGGGCGCATCGGTCACGGGCATCTGTCGCAGGCAGCCCAAAAACCGGCTCAATGTCTCCCAGGCAATGGGGGTTGCCTGGAAATGACGATAGCTTTGGCGGGCTAAATAGCGGTGAGTTACGCCATCATCAAATGGGGTGGCCGGCAGATCGATGGTCAATTCGGTTGATTCTGATCGACGCAATCCCGGCTGAGCGAATTTGAATTCAAGACGCTCCAGTGGATCAAGGATGATGTCAGCCGGCCCGGTATCAACCTGGGGCACCACATAGGCCACGAGTTGCCTGTGGCCCCGAGGTTCGCCAACCGCAGCCACGACTGCTTCTTTAATGTGGGGATGCTGCAGCAGAGCGGTCTCGATCTCTCCGAGTTCGATGCGATGGCCTCTGATCTTGACCTGAAAATCCTCCCGACCCAGGAACTCGATATTCCCGTCGGGGAGATAACGGCCCAGGTCACCGGTCTTATAGAGCCGCTCGCCGGTGTTTGGGTGAAGGATGAAGCGGGCGTTGGTTTTCTCTTCATTGCGCCAGTAGCCTTGCGCCAACCCGATGCCCCCGATATAAAGCTCTCCCGCCACCCATACGGGCCGGGGCTTGAGATGTTCGTCCAGGACGTGGAACGCTTGGTTGGTTAGCGGTCGCCCGTAGGGAATGCTGGCCCAGGCCGGATCGACGGCGGCAATGGGATAATAGATGGACCAAATTGAGGCTTCGGTTGCCCCGCCCAGGCTGTAGAGCTTGGTCTCCGGCCACAAAGCTCTAATCCGATTGGGTAGCGAGACCGGAATCCAATCCCCGCTCAGCATTACGACCTGCAAAGCCGAAGCCGTGGAATGAGACGGTGGCTCGTGGTCAACGTCACGGGGCGCCGGATTTTTGGTATCAACCAGCATCTGCATCAGGGCCGGGACCGTGTTCCAGACGGTGATGTTATAGCGCGTCATCAGATCAAGCCAGTGAGCCGGATCGGTGCGTGAAGCGGCCAACGGCATGACAATGGCCCCGCCGGCGGCCAGCAGTCCGAAAATATCATAGACCGAGAGATCAAAGTTCAAGGCCGACAGCGCCAACACCCGATCCGCAGCGGTGACGCCAAAGCGACGGTTGATGTCCAGCACCGTATTGACCGCGCCGCGATGGTCGATGGCCACGCCCTTGGGCAAGCCGGTTGAGCCGGAGGTGTAGATGACGTAGGCCAGATCGGTTGGCTGCTGAACGCTGGTGAGTGGTGCAAGGGAATCGTCCGGAACCAAGGTGTCCACACATAAACGTCGGATAGTCGAGGGCCAGATCAGTGTCCCATCGAGCCAATTTTGGGTCAGCACCAGGTCGATGTCGCCGTGATCCAGTAGATAGTGGCGGCGCTCAGTCGGCAGGCCGGGATCGATGGGAAGATAGGCGGCTCCGGCCAGATGAATACCTAGCACGGCGACGACCTGTTCCCAGCCTTTCTCCATTACGACCGCCACCAGGTTGTTCGGTTGTGCGCCGTGCTGTCGCAGCCAGTGGCCCACTTGATTGGCCCGTCGATAGAGTTGGTGATAGGTCAACGTAAGCTCCGGTGAGATGACCGCCGGTGCGTTGGGGGTGCTCTCCATCTGTTCGAGAAAGAGCGTGTGCAACAGGGCAGCGGAGATAGGGGCAGCGGTGGTGTTGACTTCAGCCCGTTGGGCCAGTTGATGCGCCGGCAGTGGTGGCTGCCGGAGTGCTACCCAGGCGGACTCATCATCGGCCAATTGCTGTAACAGCTTGCCGTAGGTCTCGAACATATCATCCAACATCCCCTCCGGGAAGAGCTGTTCCACCGCATCCCAGTTGTAGACCAATGCTCCGGCCTGCTCAACAACCTGATGATCCAACCAAACCTGGGGCGTCTGGCCGATGCTGTAGACCATCTCGCCAAAATCGTCTACCAGGGCAGTATCCTGGTCAGACAGGTCGAAGGCCAAAGCGCTGGTGAATACAACCGGCATCACTGCGTTTTGTGGCCCGCCCCGGCGGCGAGCCAGTTCCCGTTGTACGCGAACCCCACTCACATAGCGGTGGTCCAGATCGGCCCACAACTGCTGCTGCAAACGCCGCGCCCGCTCAGTAAACGATACTGACGCCGAATAATCCACCTCCAGCAGCGCCAGCGAGGTAAAGTCACCGACGATCTCATTAACCTGGGGATGCAAGGGCAGCCGGTTAAAGAGGGTCAGGTTGAGGGTAAATTTGGGCTGTTTGCTCCACAACGCTAAAACGCCGGCGAAGGCTGCCAGCAGCGTCCCGGTGGGAGTTAGACCGGCCTGGGTAGCTCGCTGTTTCAAAGCTTGCCACCTGGCCTGGTCTAGCCGAAAAGTGCGCCGTTTGAACTGCGGCTGTGCGATCAGCGCCGGGTTTTGGGCCAGCGGCAGTTCGGGGGCTGGCGGCAAGGTGTCGAGCCGATCAAACCAGTAGGCTTTAGACCGTTGATACAGCGCCGTTTCTGCCAGTTTCTGCTCGGTCAGAATGTAGTCTCGAAAGGAAAGGGTCAGGGCCGGTAGTTGATACACCGGAGTATGATACAAGCGCGTCCATTCTTTGAACAGTGTAAACAAACTCCAAGCGTCAGCTATTAGGGCATCCAGACTGATATGCAGCCGAATCCGCCGACTATCCAGACGAGTGGCTCGCATATTAAACAGGGGCCATTGGTCGGCGGTCAGTATTTCGTGAGACATTTCTTGCCTGATGGCGGTCAGCCGTTCAGTTTGCTCAGCTTCAGCCAACTCTATCAGGTTGAGTACAGGAATTTGATAAGCGGGCACCGTTTCCAAAATCTGTTGTTGACCGTCAGGTAATACGATCATGCGCAGCATGTCGTGGCGTTCGATCAATTTTTGCCAGGCGTGATTGAGCCGGGTCACGTCCAGATCCCAACAATCAAACTCCATGTAGCCGTGCGTCGAAATATTGCCCAATTCGAAAGCCTCGCTGCGACCGAGCCAATACGCATGCTGGACATCGGTGAGCGGGAAGGGGTGGTATCGCTGTTCCGGGGCCGGTACTACCGCCGGCAGTTGCACCGGGGCAGCTTCTACGTCTACATCGGATTGGCGCTCGTTGATATAATCCGCCAGGCCGGCGATGGTCGGCGCTTCAAAAAGGCGACGCAACGGGAGTTCTACTTGAAAGGTCTGGCTTAACCGGCTCATGAGTTGAGTCGCCAGGAGGGAATGACCGCCCAGGTCAAAGAAGTCATCCCGCACGCCAATGGGTTGTTTGCCCAAAACCTCTTCCCAAACCTGGGTCAGTTGCAATTCCACAGGCCCCTGGGGGGGAATGAAGTCGGTGTTCTCTGATCGGCTCAGCGAGGGTAGGGGCAAATTACGCTGATCGATCTTGCCACTGCTGGTTCGAGGAAACTGCTCTAACGGCACAAAGAAAGAAGGGATCATATATTTTGGTAGATTGGAGATCAGGAAGTGACGCAACTCGTCAGCGGTAACTTCCTGACGCTGGGAGGAGATAACGTAGGCCACCAGGTACTTATCGTCGCTTGCCGGTTCCTGAAAAACCACGACCTTGGCTTCTTGTACCTTCGGATGTCGAGTAAGATTGGCCTCGATGTCACCCAGCTCAATTCGAAAGCCTCGAATTATTACCTGGTGGTCCATCCGCCCCAGAAAGTCTATATTGCCGTCCGCCAGATAACGCGCCCGATCACCGGTTTTGTACAGCCGGCGGCCCGGCTCCCGGCTGAACGGATCGTGGATGAATTTTTGGGTCGTTAAAGCCGGATCACCGAGGTAGCCTCGGGCTAAGCCCTCGCCGCCGATGTAGAGTTCCCCGGCAACGCCAACCGGCACAGGCTGCAAGGCAGAGTCAAGGATATAAATCTGAGTGTTGGCGATGGGCCGGCCAATGGGCACCACCGCTCGCTCGTCATCCGGGTGGCACACCCAGGCAATCGAGTGCATGGCTGCTTCGGTGGGGCCATAGGCATTGTATAACGTGGCCGGCAGTTGCTCATGACAGTGTTGCTGGAGGCTGAGGGTCAGCACATCACCGCCACAGCATATCGTCCTTAGACTTTGACAGGCTTTAATCCCCGGTTCTGTCAGTAGAAGTTGCAGGATAGGCGGTAAGGTAATAATTGCCGCGACTTTTTGTTCATGTATTAACTTAACTAAATAAGTAGGATCGAGTCTTTTGTCGGGTTGGGC
>JAGRBY010000293.1 GCA_020433835.1 Anaerolineae bacterium
ATAGCCGGACGCCGTCATCGGCGCGGGCATAAAAGCGATAGGCTCCGGCTGAATAGTCGAGCTGGCGGGTCCAGCGGGCTGAAAAGTTGTCTGCCGGTAGTTCGGACGCGGGGGCGTTGAGGCCCCAGTCAAAACTCACAGCAACATCATTCCGAACCAGCGCCGGATTACCGCTTAGGTTGCGATTATTGTAATACTCGCCGCGCCACTCAGTAATGACAATGCCCGGTACGGGAGTAGCTGTTGGCTGCGGGGTGGGGGCTACGGTGGGAGCCGGAGGAGCCGTCACTATCGGCACGTTTTCGATATTTTCGGCGGTAGCAAATTGGGCCGATACCCAACCGTAGTCGCTTCTGGCACTGGGATAAAGAATTTGCCACCAGGTGCCATCGGCATTGCGTCCGGTGATTTCGACACTCTGGCCGTAGAGGAGAACACCTATAATATCGTATTGAACGCCGGGGCCACTGCGTACGTTGAGATCGGTATTGACTGTCAACTGGGCAACACTGGGCGGCGGCGGTGTAGCCGTCGGTTCCGGTTCGGGCGGTGGAGCGATATCATCAGGAGCCGAAGGGGTTAGGGCCGGAATGTCGGCCGGGCTGCTGATGGTTAGCAGGGCCTGGGCCGAACTCTTTTCGTCGTCGGTTTGAGCCAAAACGGGCACAGGGCTTTCATTTAGCCAACGCGGGTCGGAAGGGACAATAATATCGACAGTGAAGTTGCCCTGGGGATCGACAATGGCGCTGTTAACCACGTATCGAGGCGGGTTGAGCGGCACAAAGTAAATGGAAATGTGGCTGCCCACCGGCCAGCTATCACCCTTAACCGTAACGGTACTGCCGGCCGAGCCGACACTGGGTGATAACGACAGCGAGGGTCCCTCGGTTGTTGGTTGCGAAGTTACGAGGTTGCTCACTTCAGAGGGCGCTCGATTGCCAAAGAATATGCTGCCCAAAACAGCAAATAAGATTATTGCTCCTGTTAACAGGGCAACAAATATGCCCAGCAGGGTAAGTTCAAGTTTAGACCAATTTTCTAATAGACGTTGAAATGGATTGTTGTTCATGATAGCCTCTTTTCCCGTTTGGAGGTAACTGTATTCTGGACGTCAATGGGCGAGTAAAAGTTCCGACGCGGTTGTTTTAATTATACACAAGAGTGCGAAATTAATGAACAAAAAAGCCGATCGTCGTTGATCGGCTTGGTTAAAAGGCTGATTGAACCTGTATCACGGTATTAAATTTCCCTTCATTATTCGGTTAATGCCAGACAGGATGGAAACATATGGTCGGCCGCCCGCCGATTACCGGCTATGGGAACATTTCTAAAGGTGGCATTGTCGAGCAACGCTTTTGCGTCCGGGTCTTCAAAAGGCATTCGCGATGTTTCCACAAAGACAACGAGAAAATCGATGTCACTTTCGGTTTGCTGTAGCTTTTGGTCATCGACCTTATGCCGAACGGGTACAATGTTGATATTCAGTTCTCGGGTTAGCAAATTGACGGCTGATCCGATGGCGTAAATCTCATACTCGGCTAAAAGGTCGCGGTTAAACTTAGCCCAATCTAACAATTCGGGCATGCGTTGGTCGTCAGCAAAGAGTGCAATCCTCTTCTTCCTTGATTCCATTTCAAAAGTCATCCTTAAGTTGATTTGTGTGGCAGTCATCAATAGAAATTTTTATGACATATAGTCTCCTTCTTAACGCTTAAGCGTAACAGAGTAATGTATAAATCTTGTGACAAAAAAGTATCAATTGCGTAATAAAACCTCCTTCTTCATTAAAGAAACTAAAAATCCGCCTTGAGAGGCGGAAATTTGTTTTATAGCGCGGCCATTTCAGCATTATCAAAATTACGGTCGTAATAGTTCATGTACTGTACTTTGTTTTCCAGAGCGTGGATAACCGCATAATTAAAGTTGACCTTCTCAAAGCGTTGGGCACTACCTAATCCACCGGGGCTAAAAACGTTTATTTCCATTAACTTATCGCCCACAATATCCAAGCCCACCAAAAACATACCGTCTTGCACCAGCTTTGGCCGCACAATTTCAGCCACGCGCAGCGCGACATCATTGATCGTGGCCCGGGCGATGGTGCCGCCGGCGTGGACATTGCTGCGAATATCATCGCCGGTGCGAACGCGGCGAAAAGCGGCGTACTTGCCTTTGTAGCGCAGTGGCGAGCCGTTCATCAAAAATAGGCGAGTATCGCCCTCGGCGGCAGCCGGTAAATACTCTTGGGCGATAACGTACCCGTGGTGTCCAACGGCCTCAACCATCTGATTAAGGTTAGACAGATCGTTGGGTGTAACCAGAAAAACACTCTGTCCGCCCGATCCTTGCAGCGGTTTGAGCACAATTTTGCCACCAACCTCTTTGGCGAAAGATTTCACCTCGGCCCGATCGCGGGTGATCAATGTTTTTGGGCGGACCGACTCCGGAAAAGATTGAAAGTACATTTTGTTCTGGGCCTTGGCCAAACCGTTGGGATCGTTAAGAACAATCACGCCGTGGCGCATCGCCATCCGGCCAAAGATAATCCCGGCTGACTGCGCCCAGGGCCGTTGCACATCTTCCGCCGGATCGTTGCGCAGCAGCAGCACATCCAGATCATCAACTTTAATCCGTTCTTTTTTTGCTTTTGTGCCTTGTAAATCACGCAGATACCCTTCCGTGGTGCTGTACTTTTTGGCCGGAGCCGATCGCGCCCGCCCGTAAATCGCGCCATCGGGCGCGTAATCAAAATCGGCGACACTCATTACCCAAGCCTCGTGGCCCATATTGATGGCCGTCATCCCCAAGCGCGTGGTGGTATAGCCTTTGCCTTCAGTCATAATGTTATTCACGACAAAACCTATTCGCATGATTATTTCCTTTCGATTAAATCTAATATAGAGGTGCTTTTGCGTAGTTTTTCAATTTTGAGTGTAGTATCTTGAGATTTCATGTAGCGCGGGTAAAGCGGCGTGGGCCGTAAAACTTGCCGCCACTGAAGCTCTTTAATAATGGGAATGTGATCGGCGGCAATTTTGCCGACAAATAGCGGATCGAGTTGCCCACCGTCTTTAATGTATTTCAAAACGGCAACCAGGCCCCGTAGATAAATAGCATCTTTTGTTAATCCACCTCCTCGATAAATACGCATAACAACTGTAAAAGCCGTTCGTTGGTCAAACCCAAAAGTTTGGTATAGTTCTCGGAATGTCTCAACGAAAGAGGCACCTTCGATCAGGAATTGAGCGGCTATTACCCGCCCGGCTAATAATCGCAAACGCGGTCGACTTAAACCGCCCACAAAATATTCAGCCAATACGGCGATGCCTTCTTGCAGCTCTTCATAGCCGGCCAGGCCGGTATACAACTGCTGAAACGGTTGGGCGGATCCGTTGAAATAGGTCAGCAAATGGGTACCGACTTCGTGCTGAATTAAAGCCTCAACCCGCGAGGCCGGGATCCGGCTTTGCCGGCTGATGAGCAAGTTGCCGCGCGAAACCATTAGCCCGGCCACGTCATCGCGAATCTGAATGGTGGCCGATATATCCGGATAGAACTGCCGGTAGTAGTCAATTTCACCTTTGGCCCGATCGGCGAAGGCGGCGGCAGTGAAATAGTTCTGACCATTTCCCTCACGGCTGTAAGGGGAGATCGCGGTGAGAATTTCGCGAGCCAAATGTTCTAGCTCGTTGCTAACGCCTCCAAACAGCTGCAGGCTGCCGTACAAAAAGCGACGCGAACCGCGATCGTTCAGCATCGTTAGCTGCCGGTCGAGTTCGTGGCGTTTTTCCCGAAATAGATAGGCCAGGGTGGGGTCCTCAACGCGCTCGATGGGTACTTGAAAGAGTTTCCGTTTGAGCAGCGCCGGATCGACCGGCACCGGGCGGTAATAAAAGACCGGCGATTGTTCAAAATGAGATTGTTTGAACTGGTTCCAGGCTAACTCCGGGTTAACCGGCGTCACTTGCAGCAGAAATTCAAAGGCGTTGCTTATTTCGGCCAGTTTTTTATCAACATTCCAAACCGCTTTAACCAGGGCGCGACGCCCCAATGCCTGATAGTTGGGTGGATGATAAGTGGTCTGGGTTCGCGAAAACTCAAAAAACATCCGTCGAAAAGCGCGGGCTAGACCTCGGTGTAAGGTGCGCAGCACCATAGGGAAAATGGTGTTCGAAGTTGGATTTTGATAAATAGGCCCAATTTCAAGGCCTAATAGATAACAGTTGAGTTTGCGGGCGATAGTCGATGAAAGCAGCATCGACATTTGAGAGGGAGCCCGTTTTTTTCGATCAACAACCTCAACCGAGGCTGGTTGTCGCTGAATTTTTATGCGGCGCAGAGATTTTGTTAACGCTTCAATGGTAGTGGTCGGCGGTCGAACGTGAGACGTAACCACTTTGAAAGAAGGCTGTAAAACCGCAATTTTGGTTTTATCGGTGCGCGGTGAGGGGGCGGCCCAGATTTCGACAATCAAAAAAGCCTCAAATTGCGGAGCGAGCGTTTCGGCTATGGTTCGCACCAGAGCCGTTATGCCCGATTGCTGACCCGGTTTACCGCAAACAATGAGATGGGACGCTTCGCCGGTGACCAGTTGTTCTGTGCCAACGTCGGTCGTTTTGGTCGGCTGGCGATAGACGCACAAAAAGGGCAGCGGGCGGTCGATATGAAGCCGACCATGTTGGGGCAGGTTGTATCTAACCTGCTTGCCTTGCGACAATAACTTACGGATTTTTTCAATTTGTTCAGCCGTGATAACTTCGGCTTCGTCATTGTGTAGGCGTGTGTCACTACTCACGTTCAGTACACCTTATTTACTTAGTTGTAATGCCTTAAGTACACCCGGCACTGTCGATGCGAGTGCTTGTTGAATTGCCTCCAGATGCGTGGGGAAGGGTTCACCGGTCCACTCATCCATAAAGAATTTTTTGAATTCAATCGCTAAAACGCACGCTGATTGCGGGAAGTTGGCGTGGGCCCAGCGAGAGAAATTCCCTCCCTGGAATTTAACATTTTCGCGTACATCCAAATGACGACCCAAGTAGTTGAAGTCACGCAAATCGGCCATAAAGCGATCGACAATGTGGCCCCATTGATCGCGATTCAAACTGCCGGTGCCGATATTGACCTCCGGATTTTCCTGCGGGTTGGCCAGAGGACCAGCGGGGCCTTCGCGGCGATGGTTGTAGCTGTGCAGATCGAAAACAACAAAGCGCCCGAATTTCTGTTCAAGCGCTGTAAAGAGCTGTTTTGCAGTATCATAAAAAGCATCATACTGTTGAAGTGAGCGTGCGATAATGGCCTCTGGTGGTTTCTCGCGCCAGACGTGCAGGCCCCAGGCATCTTTCGGCTCAAGATAGATGGCCTTGTCTCGGGGACGATTAAGATCGATCTCAAAACGGGAGCGCAGACCAATAAGACGGGTGTCGGCCACAGAGGTCCAGCGGCGTGTAAAGGGGTCTTCTTCGCGAAGGCGCTCCGGTTCGGGCAGCGCCAGCAGTGCGGCCACCTCGGGCCGAACGGCGTGGCCGTCGTGAATGGCCGTGGCTACCAGCGGGCTGTCGCCCGTATGTAATTCCCAAATGGTTAAATCGATCATAAATGTATCCAATTATCAGGCCAGCGCATAGACACGACCCTCACTGGGCGCGAGCGAGGCTACTTTATAATGTTTACCGTTGTAAAGTAGCGTTTTATCTTTTTCAGCTATGCGACCCACTGTCGAAAATTCACAACGCCACGGAGCAAGGGGATCGACGTGGGGGATGGTCGGAAGGCCGAAGCTGGCAATCGGTTGATACGGATCGCTGTTGGCGACGAAAATATAGTTGGGGTTGTCATCGGCTTGCGTCCAGGCCAGCAGTTTGCTTTCGCCCAGGGCATCGGGCCGGAGTAACCAACGCACGGGGCGACCGGCAATCTTCGACCAAATTTCATCGGCATAAAGTTTAAGGCGGGTTAGATGGTTATACAGATAGCCATTTTTGCCCCAAATGTAGGGGCCATGCGTGGCTTTGGGGCCGTCCGACTCCTGAAAAACATAGAGCTTCGTGTAATGCTCGTTGGGGGCCGGATGGTGGTGAACATCGCGCGTTTCAAAGCCAAGGCCCATATAGCTGGACATGTTGGTCAAAAAGAGGCCAATAAAAAAGCGTAGGGCATTGCCGCTGCGATAAAATTCATCAAAGCGAGGGTCATCTTTATCAGCTGTCATCAAGGTAAAGCAGGGAGCGCACTGGCGGGTTTCGAGCAAATCGAGATAGTAACTGAACCGCTGAAGAAACTCCTTCGACCCCACGACCGTCGATTGCAGATCGCCTAAGGTTGAGTCGGCGTCAGAGGCTTCGAGGTGGTCGATTTCTTCGCCGTAGGTCATGATGTCGCGGGGAGCCAAAAAGGTTTCGGCGAAATAGCCAAAGTGGGATACGCCTCGGTCTTGCTGAATATAATGCTTAATCTTACCCAAAATGTCGTAGTAGTTGTCGACGATGTCCGGTACGCCGCTGGGCCGCATCTGCACGTGGGCCATATCGCCCCGCATAAAATCGAAGCCGTAGCGGTGCTGCACCTGGTAATATTTATCGCACACATACTGCCATACAGTTTTGCGGGGCCGGCTGAAGTCGATCTCCCAGTTGGCGTTGTCGTCGATGCGTTCGTAGAGTTTGTAGCGACCCAGCGGCCCAAAAACGCGCGACATTGGCTGGGGGTGGATGATGAGATAATCGCGCCAAACCAACCCGTTGGCATCGACAATCCGGGTTTGGTCCTGGTTGTCGACCTTGAGGCCGCGATAGGGCGGAGCCATGGTGCCCGGCACCGGCTCGAAACCATATCTGAACAGATGCTGCACCAATATCACCCGGCGGGCCTCTCGTCCGGCGAGGTCTTCCGGGCGACCAAATAGTAACCGCAAGCGCTGTTCTTCCGAGGTCGTATCGCCAAAGAGTTCCTCGACGGTGTTGGGTACGGCTTCATCGGCCACAGCCGGGCCGTTTTCCTGAAGAAACTCAAAAATTTTGTACTCTACGGTTTCGTGCAGGTTGGCCGAGTGATCGATGATGATGGTGTCTTGCCGCCGCAGCCATTCGAAATAGGCCGGATAGGTCAGCGCAATCTGGGAGAAAAGGTCGGTGTGGGGGATGACATCCATGCCTACATTTTTGCCCAGCGCATGCAGCAAATTGATAACGGCACGCAGCTGTTTGTCGACGGTGTTGAGTTCGGGCCGCAGTTCGGCCAGTTCGGGGCTAAAAAACTCGGGGTTAAGGTTCCAACTGCTGATGCCGTACATGCTGCCAACAACCCCCGGTTCCCAAATAGGCAAGATGTGAACCGTATCTTGGGCTTGCGATAGTGTCAACGCATATTTAACGATGTTCCAGAAACTACCTACCGTGCGGACGTTGATACCGACCATATTGGTATATTTGAGCCAGCGACTATCTTTTTGAGATGCTGCCGGAGCTTGAATTTCTGCCGGAATGGGGTTGGGAACGGCATCGGGGTTGGTATTGATCGGGTCGAGGGCACTATCCAGCCGGTTGCCTAAGCGGCGGCGGAGAATTTGCAGCGTCTTCTGTCCGGTGAAGCTAACGGCCTGTTGGGGCAGTAAGCCGGGCAAAAAGGAGAGATGGCTTTGCTGATAAGCATCGAGGTAGGGCTGAGACCCATTTTCGGTCTGCCAGAGGTCGAGATACTCTTGGTGGACTTGGGGTAAGGCTAAGCTTTCGACTTTGAATTCAGCCACGCTGATGCTCCTTATAAATAGTGGTTAGCGGAGCCGACAGTAATAGCAAAAGCCGTGTATGCTTTGGATCGCCACTGTCGGCCGGATATGAACGCTTCTAACCCAACACACTATTTTGTAAAGATATCGCATCAGGCTAGGCCATAGGTATTTCAAAAAGTGACCGTCATATGCTTATGTGACGGTCACTTTGTTTTATTACGGTGAGGCGGTTAATCCGAGACTGCCGAAATTGACGAACGCTCTGGAAAAGGTCTACCCTTGTAACAAGGGAAGTAACTGCCTCAGTCTACATCAAAACGGTATTTGAGTCCAAATCAGAAATTACTGAGAATAGTGCGCAATTTCTTTTCTAAAACTTCGTAGGAAAAATATTCTTGGGCTAAAGCGTAATTCTTCTTAGCCATTTCCTTCACTTGCTCGGGATCGGCCAGCAGTGCCTGGGCTTTTTCCACGGCTCCGTCATCGACAAACCCGTCTAACTCAATAAACTCAAAGCCAAGCGGCCCAATATCGGCATTGTAGACCGGATAACGATTGATGACGATCAAGCGATTAAAATAGATGGCTTCTAACAAGGCATTTCCAAAGCCTTCGTAAATGCTGGGGTAGGTGACCAAATCGGCGTGAGGATAAGCATCCCACAGCGAATAGATTTTATGTCCATTAGCCGTCGAGCGCTCTGTATGGATTAAATGGTCGACCAGTTTGAGATCGACCCGTACCATTCCGGCTTCACGCTTTAGCCAGCGCCAATACTCCAGCCCTTCGTCCGAAGCCTGGTGGGTAATAAAAATCTGTTTTTTGGGAATATCCAGCCGGCTGACCAGCCCTAGCGCCATTTCAATACCTTTACGCTGAATAACGCGCGTGGGCTGCAAAATAAAAAGTTCGTCCGGTTCTAAATTTAAAGCTTCGCGAAAATCTTGGTTGTAGGAGTCAACTTCCGGCGGCGGCGTGGCGAAGTCGTGAACGTTGGGAATTACCTCAGAAGCAATA
>JAGRBY010000294.1 GCA_020433835.1 Anaerolineae bacterium
CAAAACGATACGGGTCTGTTTCAGCAGCCACACTAATTGTACCGGATATTGTTTGTCCAAAACTGAGGAGAACGGCATGAGCGGGTCGATTTAGCTGCTGTAGATGTAACCTATATTCCCCCGATCCTGCATCATTAAAACCATCTCGCGTGAGAATAGTGTAACTACCGGTACTGGGTAAAGATAAAGTAATTTCAGCGTGGGAAGGGCCTTTGTCACTCTCAAGCAGGTTGCCAGCAGGATCATACAAATCTATCCTCTGCCACATTTTGCCCGCCACGCCACTCATTCCAATGAGAACCGTGTCTCCTTCCTTGGCTTCAAAACGATACGGGTCTGTTTCAGCAGCCACACTAATTGTACCGGATATTGTTTGATTAAAAGTTAACTCATGCTCTTGAGGCACATGTGTTGTTGGTGGTGCTGATGGTTTTACTGTTGACTCCGTAGATGAATTATCTGGTGGCAACGGATCAGAGGTGGCGGTATCGATTGAGCCTTCTGCTGTTGAAATAATCACTCTAGTTGCGGTTTGAGTCGGTTTTTGAGAGATAGCCGTGGGGGTCTCAGTTGGAATGGCAGCAGCAACCGCTACAGGTAAAACCTTGATCGCCATGGGTTTTTCTGTGGTTTCGCCTTTTATTGTAACCCGAACCTGTATGTTATAAGTACCGGTTGTGTAAGGAGCTTTCCAAACTGCCCCGGCTGAGGTTACGTCGCTAATAAATGTTCCACCTCGCTCGTCGGAAATCCACTCATACGAAACGGGGTCTGCGGAGGTAACTTCAATACCCAGGCTAACTTCCGCTCCGGGAGCAACGGGCGGCAGCGGATCAAAAACCTCTGGATCATCGATAATGGGTGATGGATGTCCACATGCTAAAAAAACGAAGAGCAGTCCAATCGAAAGAATCAAGGTTCTTTTTTTAAGGGTTCTCACGAGCCAAAGTTTCATACCCTTTTCCTCAAATAAATAGTTATTCCGGTTGAAATGTAACGGTTACTACGGTAGTTTGGAACACGTTATGACTGATGACCACATTTAGGTCTTGTTCGTCTGATTTATCCGGTTTATAATCTCGATTGGTTTCATTTCTATAATGTGCGAGGTCACAGTAAGGATTGTCACTGATCGGAGGGTCAAAGCACCACTGATAGGTGAAATCACCGGGATTGAGTTTTTCTCCTTGGTCATATAGCCGGATACTTACAGCTACCACTTTACCAAGCGGGACATGTATCGGGTCTTCCAGGTTCGCAAAAGCTCGGCCGTTTACAAATATAATTACCTCATCAATCGTCGGGGGAATGATAAGCAACCGTATCAAAAAAAGAGGAAGAGATATGGCCAGACAGACCCACACTAAACTTACAGCAGTGATCAATCGATTAGAATATAAGCCGCTTAGCATAATCTTTGTTCCTCATTCAATATAGCATCTTGTTAAGAATTATTCTGTACACGATTCTACCAAATTGCCTCCAAAAGGACTTCTTTTTCTCCACCATACTCACTAAAAGAAATAAATAACAATGTTAGAGCAGTTTATTCTCAATGTTGAGGAGATAGTTATGACAACCAACTATGATATATCATTTTTTGATTTAGATTACTGCCAAGTTGATGTCTCGAAAATTGTCGAGGCCATTAGAAGTAGATCCTCCTTATTAGCCATCGGCATGCCCGGTTGCGGAAAGAGCCGTTTGATCAACTTTATATTTAACCGTCCGGACGTGCTGCAACATTATGGCTTACCCCATGACTTAAAGACTATTAGGGTAGATGGCGACCTAATCACTCATGATGAGGCCGGCGTCTATGCCGAAATGTTACGGTTGCTAAGCCCTGAGTTAGAATCGCCAATAAGCGACAACCTTAGCCTACTTAAAAATCGAGTGCTGACAGAAGTTCAAAAACTTGAGACAAATATCGAACTCATTGTTATTTTTGATAATTTTGTCCGGCAGCTTCAGCAAGCTCTTAGCGAAGATTTTTACCGGTTTCTATTTGGTCTACGGAATGCTCGCTCACAATTGAACATCAGCTATATTTTTATGGCTAATCTCAATATTGAGTTATCTGAATTTCAGCGGGTAGAGCGGCTGTTTGACAAGGGTGTTGACCGCTCTATCTGTTGGCTCTCTTTGCTTAACAAAGAAGATACTTTTGCTTCAATTAAGCGGCAGTTGTACAAGATAAACGCAACCCCGGGGTCTTTAGATGATAGTCAGGAACGAATCTACGAGTTGAGCGGCGGGCATGCTTTACTCAATCGATACGTAACTCATTTAATGTTGGGGCGCGAGATTCTGAGGGAGACTAGGCCGGATGGAATTTTGAACCATCAAGGCATTAAAAATGCCTGTCAAGCGATTTGGGATGATTTAAAGTCAGAACACCAAAACTATTTAATCGACTTGTCACGACACGAAAAGATGTCAGAGCCGGAATCATTACTGATAAATTACGGCGTTCTGTCAAAAGATAATGCCGTCTTCTCGCCTTTGTTTGCTGCTTTTATGGCCCAACAGAAAAAAGTCAACGAAGTGACCCGTCTTAGCTGTAATGAACTGCAAACCAAACTTATTCTGGAAACCTTGAGTGGCGACGTATTATTTCCGCTTGAGCGATTATCTGCTAAAAAAGTAGGGTTGTTATCACAAAAATTTCGCAGCCTGCTCTGTTTTCTTGTGTCCAATCAAAACCAGCTTTGTAGAAAAGATAAATTAGTCGAAGTCGGGTGGCCTGAGGAGTCCGAGCACGGGCGAGGCGTATATGATCAGGCGCTTAGCCGACAAATCGATCGAATTAGAGCGTGGCTGAGACAACAAGAACAGCTAAATAATTACATTGAGATCGAAACAGTTCGGAGTGAAGGGTATCGGCTGATTACAAAATTCTAAGACAGAGCTGTCTTATCCAACTCCCGGCATAGAAGCTCTGAAGCAAAAATTAAGTATAGTTTTTGCAAGTTAGGATTATGAAATCGCTCATCTTCATAATAGATCATACTTAAGCTAGCCTGAAGCAAGGCCATAAGAAAAGGTCGTTTGCTTTGATAATTGGGCGGCAGAATCGATTTTAGGATTGCTCTGATCGTTTTTATACTTTGCCAGGCCACGATAAATTTTCTTGATTTGACCTCTAACCAGCAGTCCCGATCAATTAGATTTTGCCAGTTAGCATTAATTGGCAAATTGTATTCTTCCATAACTTTTTCGAGCACACCAAGTGGAAGTCTTTCCCAATCCGGCAGGCTCAAATGATATTTCAGCAACAAACATTCCAGCAGCCAAGCTTGCCTCAAATCCTGTTCATCATTCAAATCAGTGAGACAAAATTTAATATCTGCTTCTAACCGGCAAAAATCGTTAGCTAAGCTACCTATATCTTCGGCCAAACTAATGTTCTGTTGAAGAAATTGGTCAGTGCGTTGTCTGGTCAGACCATTGCCGGTATGGGAAAAATCAATTAGTCCAACAGCATTAACAATATTGTGATTCTCTCGATTCACTTCAACCAAGATATTCCGAGAATTCAAGTCGCCATGGATCACCGTCTTTGCTATTAGGAACAAAAAACGGACATCCGATTTTCTCCGTACCCATTCACTAAGATGCAAGTGAGAGTTAAGCTTTTCCATGTCCCAGAAATACTTTTCCAGATTTTTTAAGCTTTCTTGACCCCATTGTTTAATCTCCGTGAATTTGGGATAAACTTTGACATCAATCTTCGATGCAGCAAAAGGATAATGCTCTTCGTAAATATTGATAGATGGAAGATTTCGCTCTAATATGACTTTTGAATTCCAGCCCCACTTCTTTACCCCTTTTATTTCGTCAAAAAGCCTCGTTATTATTTGGATGAGCGTATCTTCCTCGACCACAAGTCGTCTATCTTGTGACAAACATTCCCGATAGATATCAAAAAACGTCAGGTGATCAGCCTCGATATGAGCCCAATTCAGATCATACTCAATTCCACCGTAGTTACCACCCCAGTCGAGATATTGCTTACAAATTTTAGGCACATTGATAAGTTTACCTTTTACGTAATCGTGAAACTTCTTGGCTTCATTGACCACTTCGGCTAACTCAGCCACCTTTAATACATACGGAATACTGTCCTTATATCTCTTGATCAGATAAACGCTTGCGCCGCTGTAGCCACCGCTCAATACCTCAACGTTTTCTATTAAGTCATCTGGGTGATGAAGCTTTGTCAACAAATCAGAATTTAACAGTGACGTTAGATCTCTGGCCGTTAAAAAGCTGGCAATCAAGTTCTGATATGCTTGTCGCTGCTTAGCTAAGTTTTTCCTTTCTACCTCAATCAAGCGTTGGCTATCTTTTTCCTGACGACGCAACTTTTCTTTTTCCGTCTCAATTTTCTCTTTCACCTTCTTAACCCTGGTTTCCGACATCATATAAGCCAGCCCCACCGCCCCCAAACTTAGGAAGCAGCCCAGAAATAATGAAGAGGCATGAAAAGGTGTCTGGCTCCAATTGTCGTAGTAGCTACCATAGCGAAAAATCGCATAAAACCAAAGCACTCCAAAAAAAGTGATCGGCACCAGGCTTAGAACGAAGTAGATGAGATCTTTGCGCAATCGTTGCATAGATATCTCTCTCGATTTGAGTTAAATGGTGATGGGTGAAATAGAGAAGTTGAATTCTGTGACAAACTAACTGCGTAATTATAGGTGTTTATTTTAGGAAAAGCCAATTTGGGGAAGTTTGTTAAAGTCAGAGCCAATGTTGGGGGACTAGAGTCGTAGCTCGATTTATATTGCTGCTGTATTGTAAGATCAATAAGAAAAGCAGATACAGATGTTCAACACGGAGGAAAAAATGGCTCAAATGCGGCAGGTCTCTATAAGTTCGTTCCAGGTAATTCAAAAGGGTATCGTATTTAAGCGGCCAAAATGGAAGGTGAATATTTTCCCTGAACGTATAAAATTTACCAGTTTAGATGACAATGAACAGTTCCATATCTCGAAGGAACAAAGTAAAAATCATGTTATGTTTGCAAGTATTCTTGTCTCAGGATTCAACGTTAAGATCAACCATGAAGGCAAAGATTATCGGTTTAAGCTGGCAGCAAGAAATCTTGATGAACTTAGGTCTTGGATGACGCCAAAAACAGCCTCTGAATTAGCCGCTGAAATAAAGCAGGCACTCGTAATTCGGGGAGGCGGGTTAATCCTGGTAGGAATCGCCCATTTTTTGTTTTCCAGCTATCTCGATCCAATTTGGGGTGGAGCCCTCATATTTATTGGAATATTGAACCTCACAATTTTCTCCCGATATATGATTCTGGCAAACGGAGTACTGTTAATTATGGCGAGTGTATTGAATTGTTCTGTTGGTTTAACGGCTGCTTCTGAAGGTGCAAAAATGCTATCAGGATTTGCATTTTTACAGCTGATCTGGGGGTTGGAAGAAATGGTTTTATTTAGAGAGTTCGGGCGTAGCGAGAAAAGAACGAAAGAATACACAGCTTGACACCTTGGAAATCTAGTGGTTTGAGTTTATCAGGAGAATGAAATGAATTCTAAAAAATTATCGCCGGGGCGAGTCGCATGCCTTACATTTTTGACCATAGTTCTTTGCACAGTGTTGTTTGGGGCTGGCTTACTTTTAACAGTTCCGCTGTTACCACCAATCCTCCCTTGGGGCGATGTGTGGGATACTGTAACCAGCGTAATGCCCTATGTTGCTATTGGGGCGTCAATCATAGCCTACTTCTGGGCCAAAACTAAACAAAGCTAACCACTAAACGAAAGGAAGATCATTCAAAGGGAACTCTATAGAAGATTACAATATCACGTTGTCAATCTCCCCCAGAAACTTTCGAAGCAAAAGAGCGGTTCAGTTTGGTGTTCAATATTGTAACTATAGGAGAAAACAAATGCTATCCAAGAATGAAAAAGGTAAACCTACCAGCACGCCTTATTTTTATCGTTGTCACTTCGGGGTATTCCTCTTAATGGCTGGGTTGTTGTTAGGCTGTGGAATTCTTGATAGCATTACTCACCAACTACGCCCAGGAAATCAAAACAAAAATGCTTCGCAAGGTGTGGAGGCAGAGGCAGCACCGGCTGATAATGCCACCCCGAACCAATTGCAGGATGAGGACACACCATCAACGGTAAATACCGATGATACCGAATCCTCCGGATCGCCTTCTCAAGTAACGGTGTCCAGCGATGGAACCGGCGATTTTGCCACACTAGTGGAGGCTGTGGCGGCGATATCTCCCGAGTCTACAATCATCCTCGGTATAGGAACGTTTAATCTGCCAAACCCACTGGAAATAAACAAGCCGTTAACTCTAAAAGGAGCAGGCCCGGACCAAACAAAGATCGCCTCCGAAGCAGCCGATTATGTTGTCAAATACACTGGCGATGGTCAATTTATTATTGACGGTATCGCGTTTCAGCATAAAGGCGAAAAGCCGGCCAATGTGCTAGACGTGATGCAAGGAACCGTGGATTTTAACAACTGTTCCGTTTCCGGTGGCATCCGTTCAAAAGAGGAAAAAGTTGACGGCGGGGGATTGATCTTTAGAAACAATACCACCGGCAGTGTCAAAAACTGTGAAGCAGAAGAAAACGGGTGGGCCGGTATTGCTGTTGTAGACGAGGCCCAACTAACCCTGGAAGAGAATAATTGCTCAACAATGCGGCCGGAATCCTATTCATAGATAACGCCTTGGGAACAGCAGGCAAACGGTTCATCCATTTCTGCCTGGCAGGTGACGCTCCATCCGGTGCAGGAGGGAACAGCATCCACGGGCCCCGTATTGGAAGACCAATTTCCGGACTTGAACTAAAGCCTAAAAAGAAACTGTCGTTAATTCTC
Source organism: Anaerolineae bacterium (assembly GCA_020433835.1). The sequence goes on from JAGRBY010000294.1 coordinate 6,865, forward strand.
CGCAAAAAATCGTACTCAGAATCACGAAGATAGTGACAAGTTATTACAGATTTGTTAGATAAGGAATGGAGTATGAGTTACGCAGTTCGTAGAACAATTTGCCAAATTGTTCGTATTTTGAGGCCAATAAGACGCACAAATGTGCAATTTATGCTACAAAACGCCTGATTTCGCGTTAACTGCGTAACTCATATGGAGAACGAAATGGCTCGTAAAAGCTGGCAACTAATCTTTTTAATACTATTTTCTCTATCGCTGGCTCCAGTTCTGGCAAGGGCCTTCAATGTCGGCTCGCTGGCTGTCGGACGGCGTTGGGATGATATGTGTGCAGAGCATGACAATTTTCTGGCTCACGCTTTGCAAAGTATGCCGGTTCAGACAGTAAAGCCGGCTTGGGTCGCAAGTTACAATTTTGATATTATTGCCACCCATCCCCTAACCGAAGCTCCGGCTAATGGGCTACCTCCCGCTCAATGGTGTACCGCAAATTTTACCGGCTGCCCCACAAGTAATGGAGTAGCAACTACGGAGATAGTGGCCACTGATATCTTTAAAGAGGTATACAATGATGGAATGTGGATTATCTCTACGTTAGATGTTAGCGGGACTATGAAACTAATGGATATCAATATTAATGGGGATAATTACGGGCAGCATAATGGTCTTGTATTTAACCGCCGCCGTACGGCCACAGCCGGAACATGGCCCCAGTTTTTTGTACTATATGCCAACGGATTTATCCGGCTAAAACCTATGGGCGAAAGTGACTCATCAATGGACGATCCTTGTTTTGGCACTTCGGCTGTGTTAGGACCATACCAATTTGCACCGCCGTTACTGGCCAGCGCCCCCCACCCGGAACTGCATCCAATTCTCGATCAGGCTAATGTTAGCTTGAGTGGCCCCGGCAAAAAGCCATCATTAAGCGCGAAAGGTAGATTTGTCGATAGCTCAGCCACTACGTTTATGAATGCTACCTGGCTCATCTCTACCACCAGAGTCGATACAAGTGAAACGCGACTGAATGTGCAGCAACAGACTCGGGGGATAATAGAGCTATCCCTTAAAAATGTCTCCGGAAACAGTGTGTTGGGGGCTGCTTCTCTCAGCAGCATGTGGGTCGATGCTGACACGCACGATGCTGATGTTTTGCAGCTCATAGATAAAACCGGGCAAGTTCACCAAATTCATGCGAGTGATATCACAGGCACACCATTTGGTGAAACTTTACCCTTTAGCGTAAATTCTCCCTATACCTTAAGCTTGGTGACTACAACCGCCACCGATCATAATGTGGGTGCGCCTGATATGCACCTCTACTTAAAGCAGGCTTCATTTTATCTGCCAGTCTATTTACCTATCGTTAGGAAGTCTTAGAAATGACTTAGACGTTTCCCGGCTGCGTATCTGACCTTAAACTTTTTCTAGTATCGTGAGCGATTCGCCTCTTTCCTGAAATAATATCGTCAATTCGCATGCGATTCGCCACTCTCCTGAGAAAATATCGCTAATTCGCATGCGATTCGCCGCTCTCCTGAAATAATATCGCTAACTCGCATGCGATTCGCTGCTCTCCTGAAATAATATCGCTAACTCGCATGCGATTCGCCGCTCTCCTGAGAAAATACTGCTATTCTGTATACAAAACACCGAACCCGTAAGATGAGATCGAGCGCGATGGTCAAAAACACCAATCTAATTGACGAAATCAACAATTCTTTCCTGCAAAAGTGACCGTCACCTTCAAAGTTAGAAGTGCCGGGTAAATACCCTTTTCAGTAACGCTGCCTAAAGCGGGTAGCTCTGCACGAAATCGTGGTAGCGTTAGAACCCAGGTTTTTCTTGAACATGAGACCGGC
>JAGRBY010000295.1 GCA_020433835.1 Anaerolineae bacterium
GGACAAATCTTATCCATAACGCTATTCAAGCCATGGATAATGAAGGTGAGTTGCAGATTGACGTCTTTCAAGATGCTGGCTATGTGGTAACACAAATTACCGACTCAGGGGCAGGAATTCCCGATGAGATTAAAGACCGTATTTTTGAGCCGTTTTTTACCACAAAACCCGCCGGAGAAGGAAGCGGTCTCGGTTTGGACATCGTTCGCAAAATTGTTGAAAAGCACGATGGCACAATAGAGGTAGATAGCCGGCCTGGTCGGACCACCTTTCGAGTTTTGTTACCTGTCCATACATAAAAAATTTACTTCTTAAAACAGAGATGTTTTTGTGGAGAATGGGTTTATGCCTAAAAAAGCTATTTTGTGTGTTGATGACGAAAAAATAGTTCTAGATAGTCTTAAAGTTCAGATCAAAAATCGCTTTGGTAGCCAATATCATTATGAATTTGCCGAAAGTGCTGATGAAGCGTTGGAAGTTATTGAAGAGTTAAACGAAGATGGCGTCGAAATTTTCATGATTGTCTCCGATTGGTTAATGCCCCACATGAAGGGCGATGAACTCCTTATTCAAGTCCACGAAAAATTCCCTAACATTGTCAAAGTGATGTTAACCGGCCAGGCCGATGCCGATGCTGTGGAACGAACGCAAAAAGAGGCGAACCTGTATCGCTGCTTGCATAAACCTTGGGCCGAAGAAACCCTCATCGAAACAATTGAGTCAGGTATGGAAACCTTATGAGTAAACCGGCTATTTTATGCGTCGACGATGAAAAAATCGTATTGAATAGCCTCAAAGAACAACTCCGGCGCGAATTTGGTCGTGAATATGATCTCGAAACGGCTGAAAGTGGCGATGAAGCTCTGGAAATTCTGGAAGAGCTGTTAGAAGAGGGGCTTGAAATACCGGTCATCATTTCCGATCAAATTATGCCGGGTATGAAAGGTAACCAACTCCTTAAGGAAGTTCACACCTTTCTACCGCGCACTTTGAAAATTTTGCTGACCGGCCAGGCCGATGCTGCTGCTGTCGGGGATGCGCTCAACGAAGCCAATCTTTATCGATACATAACTAAACCTTGGGATCAGACTGACTTGGTTTTAACCGTCTCTGAGGCTGCGCGTAGTTATTTTCAAGACAAGCAGTTGGCTGAAAAAAATGAAGAATTGGCGCAACTCAATGCTACTTTAGAAGAACAAGTCAAGCAGCGCACAGCCGAACTTCAGGCCACCAACAGCCTGCTCAAACAAGAAAATATCGAACGCTCTCGCGCTGAAAAAACGCTTCTACGGCAAAAAGAATATCTGTCAGCCTTGCATGATACCACCCTTGGTTTAATCGGTCGCCTTGACTTAAACGAACTACTTGAAGATCTCATTACCAGAGCCGCCCAATTACTGGGTACCCAACACGGCTATATTTATCTTGTTGAAGTTGATCAAGATAGCGGCGAACCCATCCTCGAGCGTAAATTGGGGATCGGTGTCTTTGCCAACCTTATCGGTTTTCGGCTGAATATGGGCGAAGGGCTAGCCGGTAAAGTCTGGCAGACCGGCCAACCCCAGGTGGTTGATAACTATGATGCCTGGGCCGATCGGGCCAAAAACTTTGAGTATAATTTAATTAGTACCCTTTTAGGGGTGCCGCTTGTTCAAAACGTAAATATCGATCTCACCGACTCGCAAACGGCACCTTGGAATATCAATCTCAATTCGGCTTTAAAAACCCACAACCATCAACCGCGAACAGACGAGGGGCAAGTCGTCGTGGGGGTACTCGGCATGGCCTACGGCCCCGAGTCTGATCAAACCTTCGATACCGATGAGATCGAGCTGTTAAGCCGCTTTGCCCAACTGGCTTCGATTGCTTTAGACAATGCCCGCTTATATGAGTTGGCCCGTCAAGAAAAGGAATATTTTGAGGCGTTGGTTCAACACAGCCCTGTTGCTATTGTAACCACTGATATAGACCATCGTATCGTATCGTGGAATCCGGCGGCTGAGCAATTATTCGGGTATACCCCAAACAAAGCGATTGGTCATAATTTAGATAATCTGGTTGCCAGCTCTGACCTTATCCACACCGAGGCCCAAAACATCACCCAGTTGACGGACGAGGGTGATTTAGTCCACGTCCTCACCAAACGTCTGCATCAAGATGGACGGTTAATGGATGTTGAACTCTCATCACTGCCGGTCTCGGTCGGTGGCGAGAAGCTTGGCAATATCATCATTTACCACGACATCACCGAACTCCAGCGCGCCCGCAAAGAAGCCGAAGCCGCCAATGAGGCCAAAAGTTCCTTCCTGGCCACCATGAGCCACGAGATTCGCACCCCCATGAACGGCGTCATCGGTATGACCAGCCTGCTGCTTAATACCCAACTAACCGCCGAACAGCGCGATTATACCGAAACTATTCGTAACAGCGGCAATGCTTTGTTAACTATCATTAATGATATCCTTGATTTTTCCAAAATCGAGGCCGGAAAAATTGAGCTGGAGCATCGCCCCTTTGATTTACGAGAATGCCTGGAAGGTGCGCTGGATCTGCTGGCGACCAAAGCTTTAGAAAAAGGGTTGGATTTGGCTTATCATATCGATGCTCAGACGCCTGAAGTGATTGGTGGCGATGTAACACGCCTGCGCCAAATCCTCATTAACCTCTTGAATAATGCGGTTAAATTTACCCATTCCGGTGAAATTGTTGTTTCAGTAGAAAGTCGACTCTTAAATTCCGCACTTGTCACCAAAAACTTGCCGCCCGCTCTGCCGCCGTCCGAACCCAACGCTCCCCCTGCGGTGTGTGAACTGCATTTTGCCGTTCGGGATACCGGTATTGGTATCCCGCAAAATCGAATGCATCGGCTATTTCAGGCATTCAGCCAGGTCGATGCCTCGACCACCCGCCGCTATGGCGGCACCGGCCTTGGTTTGATTATCAGCAAACATCTGTCCGAAGTTATGGGTGGTACCATGTGGGTGGAAAGCGAAGTGGGTAAAGGAACCGTTTTCCATTTCACCATCCAGGCCGAATCTATTCCCAATGTAACCTACTCCCACTTACACGAAATCCAGCCCAAGTTAAAAGGTAAACGGGTTTTAATTGTAGACGACAATACGACCAATCGGCGCATCTTAGAACTGCAAACGCAGTCGTGGGGCATGATACCCCAAACAACCGCCTTCCCTTCCGAAGCCCTTGAGTGGCTCCGTGCCGGTGATATCTTTGATATCGCCCTTCTCGACATGCAAATGCCGGAAATGGATGGTGTTACCTTAGCTGTCGAGATACATCGCTTAGAGCAAAAATTCCCACAAGTCATGCTAACATCGTTAGGGCAGCACGAAGTGTCAGATCGACTTGAGGAAACCGGGGTCGAATTTGCCGCCTTCTTGAATAAACCCATAAAACCCTCTCAACTTTTCGACGCCCTGGTTACCATCTTCTCCGATCGGCCCATCCCATTCCGCCCCCGAGAAAAAACCCCGGACGTACTTTTCGACCCGAGCATGGGCCGGCGGTTACCATTACGCATCCTTTTAGCCGAAGACCACCCTACCAACCAAAAATTAGCCCTACGTATTTTGGAACAATTAGGTTATCGTGCCGATGTAGCCGCTAATGGCCTCGAAACCCTGGAAGCCTTAGAGCGTCAACCTTATGATATTATTCTGATGGATATGCAAATGCCGGAAATGGACGGTCTGGAAGCTACCCGTTCTATCCGTAGCCATTGGCCCGGTGATGCAGGCCCTCACATCATTGCTATGACAGCCAACGCGATGCAAGGCGATCGCGAACGCTGTCTGGCCGCCGGGATGAATGATTATGTCAGTAAGCCTATCAGAGTAGATGAGCTAGTCAGAGCCTTAACCGAAGGCCATCGTTCCAGCAGCGTAAAGCCGCCTCTGGAAATGACCCAAAAAGAAACGTTACCCAGTGAGACAAACGGTGTTTCTAACGCGCTATGGGATGAAGTTGCGCCTTCTGCGCTAGTTGGTGACATAACAGTACTGGATCAAGCGGCTTTGTCTATGCTTCTTGACTTGTTAGGTGGAGAAAAAGCGCTACTGGTCGAACTCATCGATAGTTTTCTGGAAGAAGCGCCGTTGCTGTTGCTGAAACTAAATCAAGCCTCTCAGCAAGATAATGCGGCGGGATTGCGTATGGCGGCTCATACATTAAAATCAAGCTGTAATGATTTTGGAGCAAAGGCCTTAGCCCAGATGTGCCAGGCAATGGAAACCATGGCCAAAGATGGTGTATTAGCTCCGGACACAAAAAGCAAGGTCGCTCAAATCGAAACCGAATATCAAAATGTAAAGACAGCGCTTGAAAAAATGCGCGATGATGAATGACAGAGATAGAATTCGAACTGTTGTGTGTAGCCAACAGGACGACAGTCGCTTTTTGATTAAAATGAGCGCTCGTTTGGCCTAATCGACAGTCACTGTTTGAACCGCGTAACGTATAAAAGAGTCAATTCACAGCTTTTTGGCTGTTGCTTTAGCAAGCCGTAAGGAGAAATACAAATGAAACAAGAACAAGGGCATATCCTGATTGTCGACGACCACAAAACCACGCGCCTAAAACTCAAAATGGGACTTCAACAACAGGGCCACACAACAGCCGACGCCATCCACGGCCGGCAAGCCTTAGATATTCTCCGCCAAGAGGCGTTCGATCTTGTTCTGCTCGATATCCTCATGCCCGAAATGGATGGCTATGAGGTTTTGGCTGAAATGAAGCACGATCCTAAATTGCGCGATATCCCGGTCATTGTCATTTCGGCCCACGATGAAATGCAAAGTATTGTTAAGGGTATTGAATTAGGGGCTGAAGATTATCTGCCCAAAAATTTCGATCCTATTCTTCTTAAGGCTCGTATTACCGCCTGCTTAGAAAAGAAGCGATTGCGCGATCAGGAAGTCCAATATCTGCGCGATGTAGCGCAGCTCACCAACGCCGCGGCCGCCGTAGAGGCCACAACGTTTGAACCGGAAAGTATAGCCGATGTTGCACAGCGTCAAGATGAGTTAGGCCAACTGGCCCGTGTTTTCCAGCGCATGGCCCGTGAGATTGACGCTCGTGAAGAGCGTCTAAAGCAACAAGTTCAAGAATTACGGATTGAAATTGATCAAGCCCGTCGGACTCATCAAGTTGACCAAATTACCAATACAGAATATTTTCAAAACCTACGTCAAAAAGCAAAAGATATTCGCGGTACCCGCAAAGATCCTGAAGATAACCCATCGACATAAGTAACGACACAGCGTAAATTAAAAACCCCCGGCTCATAAACCGGGGGTTTTTTGATGTCTACCCTCAAGAATAGACAATATGGTCGTGATTATGCTGCTGCATATCATCCGTCGCGATAAAGCGTGTGTGCCAGCTAAACGCCTCCTCCAGCAGGTGCGGCGTCTGCTTGCCGGGTGACATCGCCAGAGCGCGATGGAAATATTCATCCAAAGCCGGTTTGTAATCCGGATGGGCACAATTATCAATAATCAGTCTGGCCCGCTGCTTGGGTGACAGGCCGCGTAAGTCGGCCAGGCCATATTCGGTGACGATGATTTGGGTGTCGTGCTCTGTATGATCCACATGCGAAACCATCGGCACAATGGCCGAAATAGCCCCATTTTTCGCCGTAGAAGGTGTCATAAAGAAAGATAAAAAGGCGTTACGGGCGAAATCGCCGGAGCCGCCGACGCCGTTTTGAATCTTCGTCCCCATAATATGCGTCGAATTAACGTTGCCGTAGATATCGGCTTCAACCATCCCATTCATGGCAATTACCCCCAGCCGGCGAATAACTTCCGGATGATTACTAATTCCCTGAGACCGTAAAATGATTTTATCGTGGTAGAAATCAATATTTTGATTGAAGCGATCCAGCGCCGCCGGACTAAGCGAAAAAGCCGTGGCCGAGGCCGACAGCAACGTGCCGGTATCGAGCATATCGAGCATCCCGTCTTGGATAACCTCGGTGTAAGACGTCATCCCTTCAAAACGACTCTTTTGCAAGCCAATAAGCACCGCATTGGCAATATTGCCCACCCCCGACTGGAGCGGAAGAAGCGTGGTATCAGGCAGCCGTCCTTTCCTGACCTCATGCTCTAGAAAATCAAGAATATGATCCGCAATTCGGCTGGAAATTTCGTTGGGCGGACTAAAAGGTGAATTGCGATCATTCTCATTGGTTTCTACTATAGCCACAACCTTGCTAGGGTCGCATCGCAAATAAGGCACGCCGATGCGGTCGTAGGCGTGGATAATAGGGATCGGTTGGCGATTAGGTGGGTCGGCCGTTTCGTAGAAAATATCATGCATGCCTTCAAGCTTTTCGTTCTGCCAGGAGTTAACCTCCAAAATAATCTTTTCGGCATGGTCAAGCCAGGTTTTATTATTGCCCAGCGAACTGGCCGGAATAAGCCGGCCATCCTCGCGGATCGCCGTAACTTCGACAATCGCAAAATCGAGCTTACCAAAAAAGCCATAACCCACATACTGCGGCACGTGGCTCAGATGGATATCTACATACTCAATGTCGCCGGAGTTGATTCGCTTGCGGGTAACGGGTTCGGACTGGTAAGGTAAGCGTAAGCGCATCGCATCGGCCATTGCCAGCGCCCCATCGAGTTCGGGCGCGGTCGATGCGCCGGTCCAGACGCCAATTTGAAACGGTTTGCCTTCGATATGCGCCTTGGCAATTTGCATCGCCAGCGCACGAGGAACTTCTTTCGGGTAGCCACTGCCGGTAAAGCCGCTCATCCCGACGTTGACATCGGTTGGGATCATCGCTGCTGCTTCCTCGGCAGACATAATTTTACTACGAAGCGCTTTGTTTAAGATGCGTGTCATAAGTGTCTCCTATCGTGATAACGGGTTAGGATTAAACCCGAGCGCTGATAAGTTTTCTTTAGAAATGCCTAACACGACGGTGTGACAATCCTTCGGTGGATCAAGTACCTTTGTTGTTTGAGTATAAAGGGGAGTACAAACGAAGTCAAACCAAAATAGAGGCAATTTTCGCTCTAGAATCAACAGCAGGCGCTTTGACTCTCCTTTAAAATTCGATATACTCAGCAGGTTGTGTATTTAATCCAGATCGAAAATTAAATGATTTTTGCAGTTGAGTTAGGTAATGAGTAATTAGTAATTTAAGCCTCAACCAATTACCAATTACCAGTTACCAATTACCCGTTATGTACCTAAAAGCACTCGAACTACAAGGCTACAAGTCATTCGCCAACAAAGTTGAATTTGTGTTTGATCGCGGCATCACCGCCGTGGTCGGACCAAACGGCAGCGGTAAATCAAACGTGGCCGATGCCATCCGTTGGGTTTTGGGCGAACAGAGTTATCGCTCACTGCGCGGCAAAAAGACGGAAGATATGATCTTCTCCGGCTCCGACGGGCGAGCCAGGCTGGGCATGGCTTCGGCAACATTGATATTAGACAACTCCGATAAATGGATGCCCATCGATTTCTCAGAGGTAACCATTTCCCGACGGGCCTATCGCTCCGGTGAGAACGAATATTATCTCAACGGCAGTCGGGTACGACTAAGAGATGTGGCCGAACTGCTGGCCCGAGGCGGAATGAGTCGCCAAACCTACACGGTTATCGGCCAGGGCATGATCGATCGGGTGCTTTCGCTCCATTCCGATGAACGCCGACTTCTCTTTGAAGAAGCGGCCGGCATCATTTTTCATCGCCAAAAACGGGCCGATGCCTTAGATAAACTAACCTCCACCCAGGATAATCTGCTTCGTCTAAACGACATCGTCCAAGAAATTGAACCCCAACTCCGTCGCCTTCAAAAGCAAGCCGAGCGAGCCGAAGAGTTTGCCCTCATCAAAACCCACCTCGAAGGGCTGTTGCATGTTTGGTACGGCTATCGCTGGGGCCAGAGTCAGCGCAAACTCAGTGAATCGAGCCAACTGCTTCACGAAAGTGAGGGGCTGTTAAAACAGCATCGCAGCCGGTTGCAGCAGATGAACTTAGAGATCGACACCCTGCGCACCGAACAAACCGAAGCCCGGGCGCAGCTCAGCCGCTGGTATTCCGAAAATAACCAACTCACCAAACGCGCCGAAGCCATCCAGCGCGAGTTAGCCGTTAACGAAGAACGTGCTAACCAGTACGCGGCCCAGCGCGAGGAAATTCTGGCCGAACTCAGCCCGCTTAAAGAGAATGTCGATAGCCAGGCACAGCACATCCGTGATGCGGAAGCTGCCCTCGCCGCTATAACCGACGCGTTGAGCCAGGCTGAAGAAGCCTTGCAAACCCTACAGAGTCAATTTGAAGCGCATCAAGCCCAGCAGCGTGAAGTCCTGGCGCGACAGAATGCCGCCGAGGCCAAAGTCCAGAAAATCACAACAGAACTGACCCAGCGTCGCACCCGTCTTGCCCAACTCGGCGAGCGGCGTGATACCCTTATAACCGAACAGCAAGGCCGCGCCGAAGAATTAGCCCGTCTACAGACCCAGCAGCAAGAACTGCAAGAGCGCCAAACCCAACTAACGGCCAAACTGACCGAGTTTGATGGCGAACTGCTGGCCCTCGAAACGCAGCAGACCCAATACCGCGACCAACAAAGCCAGCTCAACCAAACCGCCGAACAACTTAAAAACCAAATGACCACTCTCAGCCGCCGCGAGGATGCCCTCAGAGCACGCCTCGACGTCCTGGACAAGCTGCGCAACGACA
>JAGRBY010000296.1 GCA_020433835.1 Anaerolineae bacterium
TGATTTGCGCGATGAGTCAGATCGGCAGGGAATGCGCCTGGTCATCGAACTAACCCGCACCGTGCAGCCGAAAAAAGTTCTCACCCGCCTGTTCAAAATGACGCCGCTCCAAAGCACCTTCAGCGTTAATATGTTGGGGCTGGTCGATGGCGAACCCCGGCTGTTAACGCTCAAACGGGCGCTGAATCTCTTTATCGAACACCGCGAAGAGGTCATCAAGCGCCGCAGCGAATACGAACTGGATAAAGCCAAAAAACGGGCCCACATTCTGGAAGGGCTGCGCATCGCCCTCAACAATCTCGATGAAGTCATCCAAACCATTCGCAGCTCGCGCTCAGCCGATACGGCGCGAACCAACCTCATCAAAAAATTTAACCTAACCGAGATCCAGGCCAACGCCATTTTAGAAATGCCGCTGCGCCGGCTGGCCGCCCTGGAACGCAAAAAAATCGAGACCGAATACAAAGAAGTCCTCAAACAAATCAGCTATTTAGAAGGGCTGCTCCAATCGCGCACAAAAATTCTAAGTGTCATCAAGGAAGAGTTGGCCGATATCAAAGAGAAGTATGGCTCCCCGCGCCGCACCTTGATTATTGATGACCAGGCCGACAAAGACCAGCCGATCACCGCCCGCGATCTGGTTCCCGACGAAGCGGTGGTCGTCGTCGTTACCGAAAGCAAGCATATCTGCCGCTGGCCGGCAGAGCAACTGCTGGGGCCGGCGCAGGGTCGGCAAAAAGATCCGCTGGCTGTGGCTGTATCGGCCAGTACCCAGGCAACGCTCTTTTTATTCACCGACACCGGCCGCGCGATTATCACACCGGTTCACCAGATACCCCAGGGCAACGATCTGGGCGATGGCCCCACCCTAAACGAATTTAGCGGCAACGGCGTTAAGGAAATTGTTTCCGGCCTGGCGCTCCCCAAAGAAGCGCAGGCGGGCTACCTCTTCCTTGTCTCCGAGCAGGGCCGGGTCAAGCGCGTCCAGTTGAGCGACCTGTCCAGCGTGCGCGGCAACGACGCCGAAGTCATGGGCATCGACTCCGGCGATAAACTGCTAACCGCCTTTATCACACCGGGTGATGGCGATGTAATGCTGGTCAGTTCCGCCGGGCAGGGCATTCGCTTCGCCGAAGAGGAAGTGCGGGCGATGGGGCTTTCGGCGGCGGGTGTGTGGGGCATCAAACTGGGTAAAAACGATAAAGTCATCGGGGCCGGAGCGGTGGCCGCCCGCACCGAACTGGTTATCGTCAGCGAAAACGGCTTCGGCAAACGCACCGATTTGGATGAGTTCTCGCGCCAGGGCCGCTATGGGCAGGGCGTCATCGCCTTAGCCACCAGCAAAGAGACCGGCCCCGTTTCCGCCGCCGCCATCGTTAGTCTAAGTGATCGGGTAATGATGATCTCTGACAAGAAGAACACCAAAACCATCTACGGCCGGGCCTTTTCAAAATACGCCCGCGCCCACAAAGGCCAATCGGTCATGGCAATTCGGGCGAAAGATCGCTTGGCGCGGCTGGTGACGTTGGCTAGCAAAGGTTAGTTCGCTCGTAGTAACCGCTTTAGCGGTGCCAACCATCGAGGAGTCACAAAGCTAACCTTGTGCCTCCGGCACGTACCCAATAGCGGTGCCAACCATCGGGGAATCACAAAGCTAGCTTTGTGACTCCGGCACGTACCCGATTAATTTCTAAAAACACAAAAGCCGTTACTACGAACTATTCTCCTGCTTATTTCTTACTCGCGTGTTCTTCCAACGCCCGCAACGCCGCCTCTTCTGCCGGAATCCGAAGTCCGAGCAACAAGGCCGCATTTAGCACGCCAGCAACGAACGCAGTCAACCACGCGCCGAAAAGCATCGGCACCGCCGCTAACTCGATAGCCACAGCCAGATAATTGGGATGCGGCAAAAAACGATACGGCCCGGTGCGAACAAGCTGGACATCGGGAATGACCAGGATGCGCGTGTTCCAAAATCGGCCCAAACTGGTGATAGCCCAATAGCGCAGCCCCTGAGCCGCAGCAAACAAGGTTAGCCATAACCACCACACCCTGCTCAAGCGTGCTCCCCGCAAAACAGCCTCAACCATCCAAGCCAACATCCAGCCGGGATGAAGAATAAAAAAGAGCGGATAGTGAGCCGCTCCATACTCTTTGGCCCCGTGCGCCAAAGACCAATTTTGGTTTTGTTTGGCCAATCGCAGTTCAAGAATACGCTGGACTATGACTATGCCGGCGGTCAGAAAAATCGCGCGCAACGTCTATCATCTCCCTAATCGGAGCGACAAAGCAAGCTTTGTCGCTCCATTATCTTCTACCACCGAAACAGAAGCTGTTCGGCGCTGAAGCCAGGCCCCAGGGCCAGCATCACGCCATAATCATTCGACGGCGGCTGGCTCGACAAAAATCGATCTAACACAAACAACACCGAGGCGCTCGACATATTGCCGTAGCAGCCTAACACATCATAAGCGTGTTTAAAATCCGCTGCCGAAAGCTCCAAACTCTCGATGTAGGCAGCCAGCACTTTAGACCCGCCCGGATGGGCCACGTAATGGCGCAGCGCAGCAATATCGATGCCCCATTCCTCACAGGCCTCGCGGCGCAGATCGGCCAGATGGCGATCGATGATCACCGGGATGTGGCGCGAAAATCGAACCCGCAGGCCGGTTGGCACCAAATCCCAACCCATAACGTCTTCTGAATCTTCAAACAAGGTGCTGTAGCTGCCCAAAATTTCCGGGCCGCTGCCGGTACTTTTAAAGACCGCCGCCGCCGCGCCATCGCCAAAAAGGCTGGTGGCAATAAGATTGGCCTTGGAGCGGTCGTTGTACTGAAACGTCAGCGAACACAGCTCCACGGCTACCAGCAGCACGGCCCGCCCCGGACAGGAGCACGCTAATTCTGCGGCGCGGGCCATGCCGGCGACGCCACCGGCACAGCCCAACCCCCACACTGGCAGGCGGCTGGTGTGGTTCGATAGACCAAGCTGCTGAATCAACTTTGCATCGAGACTGGGTGTGGCGATGCCGGTTGTCGAGACAAAAATCACCATGCCCACCTCATCGCGCGAAATAGCCGCCCGCTGCAGCGCCTGGCGGGCCGCCGACAACGATAGTTCGAGCGCAACCTGCTTATAAAGGGCATTGGTCTCGGTGAAGGTGTGGGGTTGAGCGTACCACTCCGCCGGCTGGGCCAAATAACGGTTCCGAATTTGGGTGTTATCAAAGACGGGCAGCAGGCGCTCAAGATGTTTGAAATCGTTTTCAAAAAACGAAGCAGCGAAGGATTTGGCCTCGCTCTGTGAAACGGAGTAAGGCGGTACGGCCGTCGCCACGCTCAGTAAACGCACACCGGGGTGATTGCTCACGCGGCATCCTTTCTATACTCAATAAAACAGGACTTCTCTGCTTAAAAGTGATAGTCACGTTTAGCAAAGTAGCATCCTCTTCTTTAACTTACTTTACACGGGTTCTTCATCCGACCAGCACGTTTCGGGTGATATCACGTTGCGATACACCAACTGCTTCATGCTTTTGCGCTGGCTGCTGGTCCAGTCGATACGCGGGCGCTTTTGATCCTTCGGCACATAGCCCAAACGATACAACGCCATCAACTCTAAATCATCCGGCACCTGCAAGATCGCCTTTATTTCGTTCCAGGCCTCGGGAACTTCCATCGGCGTGCTGACAAATTGAATCCCCATCCCCAAATCACCGGTTGTTAGCCATATATTTTCGATGGCCATCCCTAACGAGAGCAAGCAGTAGTAACCAGATAGATCATCCGGTTTGTATTCGTCTTTGGTTAAGAGGGCGGCTAAAATTAAAGGGCTGTTGGCGACCAGCCGGGTGTTGTCTTCGCCCAGAGTGCGCGGCACACCGAGCTTGTTCATCAAAAAAAGGCCCTTATCGCTAAACACCTGGCGAATAAAGGGGCGCAGCGGGGCCGGGAGTTGATCGATGAGGATGCCGTCGCGGCGTTCTTCCAGTTCGGCCTGACTAAAGCGAAAGTATTTGCGGTAGCGTTGAAAAAAGCGACCTTCCTCCATCAGTTGCGTCATCGTTTGGCCGCCGATTGCGGCAATGCGGCGGCGGATGATTTCATCTTCAATCAATACGAAGCGCCACGGCTGCGAGTTAAAATGGCTGGGTGCCCGGCTGGCGGCTTCGATAAGCAGCTTTTGGTGCTCCGGTTTAACCGGATCGGGGAGAAAAGGTCCGTTCGTCGTGCGACGCGATCGAATAGCGTCCAGTAGTTCCATAATATTTCCTCAGGCGTATGTTTTAGGGATTTTGAGAGCGTATTGTCGACACAAGCATCGACTTCAATCAGTCAAAGCGTCGGCTTTATCCACGTCAATTTGCTTCAGCAGCGCATCTACAGCTTCCAAGTCGGCAGTGTCGTGCCCCTCGGTATAGTGTTGGCTGATACGGTTTAATTCCTGATAGGCGGCCTGGGCCTGCCCCTGCTGCATCCGCAACCGGCTTTGGCTGAGAATCGCCCGTAGTTCCAACGAGCACAGCGCTTGCCGGCGAGCCAGGTCGATGGCTTGTTGAAAACAACTCTCGGCCTCGGCTTCAGAGCCGTTTATCTGCTTTAGCAGAATTTCGCCCTTGAGCCGAACCAGTTCGGCGGCGTAAAACTGCTCACCCTTGCTGTCCAGATCGGCCAGAGCTTGAGCAGCCAGGGTGAGGGCTTCATCAAATCGACCTAATTTGTAATAGACCTCTACCAGCATTACCCAAAAATGGAGCTGTCCCAACTGCGCGCCGGTAGCCTGGAACTGCTCCAGCGTTTGCAAGATGCCGTCCAAACCGACTTCCGTTTGGCCCTGTTCGGTTAAGGCCCAGCCTTCCATCATCGCGCATAGCATCTCTAGCAGGGTAAAGCCTTGCTCGGCAGCCAACTCGACGCCGGCGTGGGCCAGGGCTTGCGCCGGTTTGCTTTCGCGCCGCAGTTGGTGCAGCCAGGCCGACCAGCAAAACGCAAACGCTTGGCTATAGGGATGCGCTAATTGGCCGGCCAACGTAATCGCCTCCTGCGAGCGTTTAAGAGCCTGATCGGGATAGCCCAACAGCCATAGCGTAATCGCCAGATGAGATAAACAGGCCACGCCCCGGTCGGTGCCAACGTCAATCAGGCCGTGGGGATTGTGTTGGCTGGGTTCGTAAACGGCCAGTGCCTCTTCCAGATGGGTGCGGGCCAGCTTTAACTGCCCCAGATTAAAGTAGTTGATGCCCTGCATTCGATGCGCTTCGACAAGAATGCTATGGGTTTTTGTGTGTTGGGCCAGAGCCAGCAACTGCTCGCCCAACTCCAGCGCCACCTCATACTGGCCCTTGACCAGATAAAATACCCATAACCCAAACAGCACCGACGCCAATCCAGGCGTTTGATCGAGCTGCTGGCACAGATCGCGGGCACGGGCATAGTTGGTTTCCACTTCAGGGGCAACATAGCCTTTGGTCATCAACAGCGGCGCTCCCAGAGCGATGCGCAACTGCAATTCCTGGCGGCGGCTTCCGGCAGACGGCATCAGGAATTCCAGCAAATCGAGCGCCTGGTTGAAGTGGTGAATAGCCTCTTTATTGGCCGACTGAGCCACCGCTCGCTGCCCGGCCTGCTGCCAATAGCGAACCGCTTCTTGATACTGCCGGGCGACCGTATAATGGTGGGCGATCACTTCCGGCTCGGTCTGCTCGATATCGGGAAAATCCTCAACCAACACCTGGGCAATGCGCTGATGCACCTGCTGCCGTCGACTCCGCAGCAGCGAGCGATAGGCGGTTTCCTGGATAAGGCCATGCTTAAAGGTATAGGTCGCCTCAGGCGGTAAACCCTGCTGAAAAAGCAGCTCGGCCTCCACCAACTGCCCTAAATTGTGCTGGAGCGTCGCCTCATCAATAGCCGCCACCGCGTGCAGCAGCCGGTAGCTAAACTCACGGCCTAAGGTTGCCCCTAACTGGGCCACCTCACGAACGGTAGCCAGCCGATCGAGCCGGGCCATTAACGAGTCGTGCAGAGTCGCCGGGATAGCCAGTGTCGGCAGCGGGCCGATCAACTCATAGCGATCTTCGCGCTCTCGCAGCAAGTCCTGCTCCAGCACCATCTTCGTCAGCTCTTCAACAAAAATCGGCACGCCGTCCGTTTTGGCGATAATCTGCTCCATCAGCTCCGGCGGCAGCTTCTTGCCACCGGCCACACTCTCGACCAGCGTCTCCGCCTGGTGATGTCTCAGCCGACTCAAACTGAGATGGGTCATGTAAGAGCGCGGCGGCCAATTGGGGGTAAAACCGGGCCGAAATGTAAAAATAATCATCACGCGCGTGCTCGATGCCTGCCGCACCAGAGTATCTAAAATTTCCAGAGTGGAAGGATCAACCCAATGCAAATCTTCGATGCAAATAACCACCGGCCGTAGCTCGGTTAACTTGAGCAAAATCAGCAGCAGGGTTTGCAGCAATTTTTGCTTTTGTTTTTGCGCTGTTAAGGCCAGGGGCGGATAATCGGCGGACGCAGGCAGCCCCAACAGGGGAATAAACAACGGCATGGTCTCAGCCAACGGCAGTTTATATTGCTGCATGGCCGTTTCTAATTTGTGCAATTTACGCTCGGGCGCGTCTTCGTCTTTAAAGCGCAGCAGCCGTTGAAACAGCTCGATGATGGGATAGAGCGCCGTATTTTGATAATAGGGCGAACAATGACAGCTCAGCCATAGATACGGTTCGCCCATCAACTGCTCTCGAAAAACCCGCACCAACCGCGATTTGCCGATGCCGGCCTCGCCGCCTACCAGCAGCACCTGGCCCTTACAATCTTTGGTCTGTGCCCAGCGGGCCAGAAACAGGGTCATCTCTTCCTCGCGGCCAACCAGCGGCGTCAGGCCGGTCATCGCTGCCTTGGCAGCCTCAAGCCGATTGCGTGCTCGACTTTGGCGAACGATCCGATAGGTTTCCATCGGGCGCGAGATGCCTTTGAGCGAGCGAAAGCCAATTGGTCGACAAGAAAAAAAGCCTTCGATTAAGTGATAGGTGGCCGCGCTGATAATTACGGTGTTGGGTTTAGCCAGACTTTGCAACCGGGCCGCGATGTTGGTGGTTTCGCCCACCGCCAGCCGTTCGTGGCGCTCGCCGCCACCAATTTCGCCGACCACCACCAGCCCTGTATGAATGCCGATGCGCACGGCCAGCTGCAGCGGGCCATGGCCGCGAGTACGAATCGATTGCTGGAGCCGGATGTTGAGATTTTTCATCTCTTCGATGATGCCTAAAGCGGTTAATGCCGCCCGCTGAGCGTCATTCTCGTGCGCAGCCGGGTAACCGAAATAGATCAACAATCCGTCGCCCAAATATTGGGCAATAGTTCCCTCAAACTGGCGAACCACCTGCTCGGCTGTTTGCTGGTAAGCCCGCACCACTTCGCGGTAATCCTCGGGGTCAAGCTGCTCTGACAGCGACGTCGAGCCAACCAGATCGCAAAACATGACCGTTAGCTGACGCCGTTCCGCTTCCGGGCTGGGCAAGGTTTGGGCTGGCAAGCGGGGAGCAGGTGAGGGCCTGTTGACGGGGGGAGTGGCCGCTTGGGGCGCAGCTGTGCCGCTTAACGCTGCCCCGCATTGACCGCAAAAGTTGAAGTTAGGCGGATTATCAAAAGCGCAGTTGGGACACACTCGCTTAAGGGGCTGACCACATTGCCCGCAAAACTTCATCCCGTCCGGGTTATCGAAACCGCATTCATTACAATGGATCAAAATTGTGCCACTCAATCTCAACAGAGGATTTGCCTGGACTGTCAATCTATTATAGCACAATACCGAAATCTGGATGAATAGCGCCTTAATATTTAACGCCCATTACCACCCGATGGATATAAAGTTGGGGAGTAAGGAGCAGGAAGTAGGGATTAAGGGCCGGATTGCTTTTGATCAGATGGCGGCATCAGCCTAACCACTTATATTCCGTAAGTACTCAACCAGTGTGCGCAGCATCAGGCCGGTGCCGCCTTTGGTCAGGTAGCTGCGCTTGGTGTCATCGGAGCCACCGCTGTATAGTTCGCCGCCGGCAATGTCGATGTGGGCCCAGGGCCAGTCGCCCGTAAAATTCGAGAGAAAACGCGCGGCGGTAATGGCCGAGGCCAGCCGCCCGCCGGTGTTTTTGACATCGGCTATGTCGCTTTTAAGCTGAACATCATAAGCAGCATCGAGCGGCATGCGCCACAGCGGCTCGCCTACTTTTTGGCCGGCGGCCAGCAGCAGTCCGCACAGGAGGTCGTCGGTCACAAACAGGGCGCTGGTGCGCTGGCCCAACGCCACCAGCTTGCCACCGGTCAGGGTCGCCACGTCGATGACGATCGAGGGTTTGAGCGTGTCGGCGTAGCATAGGGCATCGGCCAAAATCAGGCGGCCTTCGGCGTCGGTGCTGATGATTTCGACGCTGACGCCGTTTTTGGCGATGAAAACATCGTTCGGCTTGTAGGCGGTGGCG
Organism: Anaerolineae bacterium; assembly: GCA_020433835.1. Next base: position 8,487 of record JAGRBY010000296.1, read on the forward strand.
CTGACCACGTTTTCGACCGACGGTACCAGCCCCACCACGTGCAGCGGAAGTTTCAGTTCGGCTACGGCTCGCATCGCGCCGATCACCGCTGCCGCGCCGCCCATATCGCCCTTCATACCGACCATACTGGCCCCCGGTTTTAGGGTGTA
>JAGRBY010000297.1 GCA_020433835.1 Anaerolineae bacterium
ACATCAAGACGGCTTACTTCAGGGCTGGTCATAACAACTTTTAACAACCCTTTTTTCTCTAACTCCTTGAAATCCCAACCAAAACCGGCAGCATCGTGATAATACTGTTTGGGAAATTCTTCAAAGGTAATAATCAACCCTGGCTCATTATGTTTAACGATACCGTGATAAATAAACTGCATGCCTAGCGTTGTTTTTCCAGTTCCCGGTGCTCCTTCAACCAGATTAGCTGTTTCTCTTAGAAAACCACCGCCTAACATTTCATCAAGGCCACTGATGCCCGTACTTACTCTGTCCATCAGCGCATACCCCTAATAATATGATATACTGCCTTGACCCTAAAATGCCTATCTTCGCAGGCTGAGATAAATTTGTCAACCAAATTACGCATCTGTTCGTTAGTAACAAGTTGATAAATAGGAGTGTCGGCTAACAACGTTTTTTGCATGATCTCGTCTCGAACCAGTTCGTCTAATTCTGGCTCCACGGCAGTAACGTTTCTTCCCGCATATTTCGCAATATTTTCAACGGTATCTGCCGTGTTGGGATTTTCATGAAAAAATCTAACCAGGTCCCACTTGATAAAAGAGTTGACTTTTGTTTTTACAAAATCAAGCAGGACCGGATCCATGTCATCCATTAAACGAGCCGTGAAATCATCTTCATTTGAGGCCAAAGCTGCGTCCTCCTTAACTTGGTCCGAAAACCGGGCTGTTTTCATCTACAAAATCCTATTTGCTTTTTAGATTATGGCCTAAGCGCTTTTTCCTTACTGGCAAGGCGTATCTTTAGTCGATTTCGGCGTTAATCTACAATTAGGAATTGGTTTGTAACGCTACCGATGATGGTAACCTACTTACCTTATATCGTTTTTAGATAGGTGTCTTTCGCTGGTTGTTCCGTATCTGTCTCATCGGATAGATATAATGATTCAATATTATCATTTTTGCAGATAATTTGCAACAGAACTCAAACGCATCTCTAACGATGTGCGCGTGATCGTTTTTTCTTTTTAGCATTCTTTGAGCCGGTCTGGCCGTCTGCTGCCTCATCGCTGCCATTGCCCATAAGGAGGTCCGTTTTCATATGGCAGTGCTTATATTTTTTACCACTGCCGCAATGGCATAGGTCATTGCGACCGGGCGTCTTTTGCACCCGAACCGGGGTTGGTGTTTGGGGTGTAGCGCCGGCCGTTTCTGCCTTGGGAGTGGACGCTGCCGAGGCACTGGGGTGGATAGCTTGCACATTTTTGGGTTGGGGCGCTTCCCGAACCATAATCGTGGGGCGATAGGCACGATGCACGACTTCATCTTTGATGGTATCACGCAGTTGGCCGAACATCTCAAACCCCTCTTTTTGGAAGGCTACGAGCGGATCTTGTTGGCCGATGGCTCTCAACCCGATGCCCTGCCGTAGGGCGTCGAGTGCCGTTAAATGGCGAACCCAGAGCGTATCGAGCACTTGCAGCATCAGCCGTTTTTCAGACTGGCGCAGTTGCTCCGAGCCGATGGCAGCTTCCATATCTTCATAATTTTTCTCGGCCAAATCTAGAATTTGTTCTTCAATCTCTTCGGGAGCGATATTTTCCCAGCTCTCAATTGTAATTTCCGGCGGGAGCGGCATAATGGTTCGAACAGCACTATGCAATGCCGGTAAATCCCAATCTTCAGTCAGGTCACCGGCGGTAAAGCTGCGGGCCAACGCCTGTAAATGCTCGTCGATCATATTTTGAATGCTGTCTTTTAAGCTGTCGCTGGTCAAAATACGGCGACGCTCGGCGTACATCACTTCTCGCTGTTGGTTGACGACATCATCATATTTGATGAGCTGCTTGCGGATATCAAAGTTGTGGCCTTCAACCTTGGTTTGCGAGTTCTCAATCGATTTGCTGACAATTCCGGCTTCAATGGGAACATCATCCTCAACGCCAAACCGTTCCATGAGGTTAGCCACATTTTGCCCGCCGAAACGTCGCATTAAATCATCTTGCAGCGACACGTAAAAACGGCTGGAACCGGGGTCTCCCTGCCGGCCGGCCCGACCACGCAGCTGGTTATCAATGCGTCGGGCATCGTGCCGTTCGGTACCGATGACGTGCAAGCCGCCGAGTTCCAACACTTTTTTCTTGTTTTCGGCAACCACGTTTGTCCATTTTTTGAGCGTCTGCTGCCACACTTCCGGCTCAACCTCGGTTAGGTCGATGCCTTTGCGACGCAATTCATCGCGGGCCAGCCCTTCGGGGTTGCCACCTAACAAAATATCAACACCCCGACCGGCCATGTTGGTGGCAATCGTCACCGAGCCGGGCTGGCCGGCCTGGGTAATGATACTCGCCTCACGTTCGTGCTGTTTGGCGTTGAGAACATCGTGTTTTACGCCGCTTCGTTGCAGGAGGTTCGAAAGATACTCGGAGGTCTCAATCGCTATTGTGCCAACCAACACCGGACGACCCTCCTGCTGAAGGTGTTTAATATCTTCTACCACAGCCTTAAATTTGGCCTGAGGATTTTTGTAAACCACATCGGGATAGTCAGTGCGTTTGTAATACAGTTCGCTGGTTTCCGGATTATTATATGTGGTTACCTTTACGCCCTCTTCTTTGTGCGTTTCTTCCGTCAGCGAGCCTTGCATCGAGCGGTATTCTACGTTGGTCGGCAGTACAACCACCTCCAGATCGTAAATATCGCCAAATTCTTCCGACTCCGTCTCGGCTGTACCGGTCATCCCGGCCAATTTGTTGTACATGCGGAAGAAGTTCTGGAAGGTGATCGTCGCCCAGGTGAAGCTTTCATTTTGAACTTTAACGCCCTCTTTGGCCTCAATAGCCTGGTGCAGACCTTCGCTGTAGCGCCGACCATGCATCAAGCGCCCGGTAAAGTCATCGACAATAATGACTTCGCCGTTTTGAACTACATAATCGACATCCAATTTATAGAGCGCGTGCGCCCGCAGCGCGTTGTCCAGGTAAGGCGTCATAGCCGCGCTTTCGCCCTCGTAGAGGTTTTCGACGCCCAAAGCCTGTTCAATACGTTCAATACCGCGTTCGGTCAAATAAGAGATGCGTGCTTTCTCGTCGACAACATAATCGCCATCCGGCTCCATGTCCTCGTCATCAACACTCTCTTGGCTGCTGCGTTTTAGCGGACGCATCAGTTGAGCAAACTTTTGGTACATCTCGCTGCTCTCTTCGGCTTGGCCGGAGATAATGAGCGGTGTGCGTGCCTCGTCGATGAGGATGTTGTCAACCTCGTCGATGATGGCGTAGTGTAGTTCTCGCTGCGAAACGCGGTTGAGGCTGGTCACCATGTTATCGCGCAAATAGTCGAACCCAAACTCGTTGTTGGTACCGTAGGTGATATCGCAGTGGTAGGCTTCTTTGCGGGTAATGGGTCGCAAATTTTGATAGCGGTCGTCATCGCTTTGATAATCAGGGTCGTACTGAAAAGAGGCTTTGTCGACACCCTGACCGCCCGCGTTTTGAATGACGCTGACAGACAGGCCCAGTTGATAATACACCGGCCCCATCCACTGACAGTCACGCTTGGCCAGATAATCGTTAACGGTAATAACGTGAACACCACGCCCCATGAGCGCGTTAAGCACAGTTGGCGAGGTAGCCACCAGGGTTTTCCCTTCACCGGTGCGCATCTCGACGACTTTGCCTTGATGGATAATTGTGCCACCGACTAACTGCACATCGTAATGCCGTAAGCCGATGGTGCGCCGGCTCATCTCGCGGACAGCGGCAAAAACATCGGGTAGAATATCTTCCAGCAGTTCGCCTTCTAATTTGAGAAGCTGCTTTTCAGATTGCTCAAGCTGAATTTGAAGGCGCTGTCGCTCTTTACCTGTGGCGACAGTGACCTGCTTGCGTAGGTCTTGCACGTGGGCGCGTTCTTCATGGGTTTGCTCTTGCAGGTCACGCCGGAACTCTGCCATCATCTGCTGCAGCTCTTCGTTGCTTTTGGTCTGCATTTCAGATTCAAGGTCGTTAATTTCTTCAACAACCGGGCTAAGTCGGTTGATTTCTTTTTTGTTTGGATCGCCAAATACGGCTTTAAGTAAACTTTTTAACATGGGATGCTCCACTCCATCCAAATACTGAGAAACAAGTCTAAGTTATAGGTCGAATGCCTTATGGTAGCATTAATCATGAAATTGTACCACAATAAGACAGTCAACCCAAGAAGTTACGAACAGCCTCTCTAACTTTTTTGATATTCGTAGTAGATGCGTTCGAGACGGGGGACCAATGTCTCCCACCCATAGTTGGCGTGGGCCAAGGCCCGACCGGTGCGGCCCAACTCAAGGCGACGCATGGGGTTGCTCATAAGTTTGACAACAGCCTGGGCAAAGGCTGCCGGTTCATCGGCCAAGATGAGTTCTTTGCCGTTGACCACCGGAAATCCTTCGGCCCCGACGCTGGTTGAGACAATCGGTTTGCCCATCGCCAGCGCTTCCATAATTTTTAGGCGTGTGCCGCCGCCGACTCGCAGTGGCACCACATAGATGGTCGCTCCGGCGATGTAGGGGCGAATATCATCAACAAAGCCGGTAATGGTAATGCCGGGATTATCGCGCAAAACATCTAGCCGGGGATGTGGTCGCTGACCAACGATGGCGAAGGTGGTCTGCGGTCGGGCCGTTTGAATGAGCGGCAGAACGTGCTGCCCAAACCAGAGAGCGGCATCGATATTGGGTCGAAAATCCATCTTGCCGGTAAAAATCAAATCGAAATGAATAGGGTCACCTCGAAAGTGGCGATAGGCATCGAGATCGACGCCGTTCGGCACGACGGTGATCGAGACATCGGAGGTGATCTCGTGCAGAGCTGCTTTATCGGGATAAGACATGGCAATGGTGTGATCGACCTGCTTGAGTACTTCGGCTTCGTAACGGTACAGCCGACGCCATTGAACCCAACTGTAAAGGGCTGCAACCCAACGGGCCGGCGTTTTGATATCGGCCAGGAAGGCTCGTTTTTGCAAAATCCATTCGGCATTGTGGGCATCATACACAATTAAGGGCTGGGGGCGGGCGGCTTTGATGATGTCTAAATAGGGGGTCATCTCGATGCCTTCGATTTCAACGACATCAAAGGTGTTGTCATCAAGATAGCGGGCGAGCCTTTCGGCAAAGACAGGCGACCACAGCCGCCAGCTCATATCCGGTCGGCTGGTAGTGATCATCTGCTGTAAGCGGTTTTGGGTAGACCGCTGCGGAACGGGAACGGTCTCTATCTGCTGGCAAAAATCAAGCAGCGGGCCGTGATCGGTTGAATTTTGATCCGGCTCTAAGAAGGTGAGCAGCGAAACAGAATGGCGTTTAGCCAACTCTTTTATAAGGTTAAAATTTCTTAGCGTCGTACCCTGGTGAGGGGGATAGGGGCGCTGAGGTGTTAACAATAAAATTCGCATTCATCTCTTCATAGGTACTATTTTGTTACTCTTCTATGACTTAGGCAGGTGTAAAGGTGACAGTCACTTAGACGCCCTTAATCGATCTATTTGGGCTAATCTAATGCCGATTTACTACCAATAAGTGACTGTCACCTGACTTTTGCCTACGTCAGGTTTTATATATTATACCTATTTTAGCTGCCCTTTACCTACTTTGTGGTATATTTCTAGCGTACGCCTGGCGGCTTTTTCCCAGGAGAATTTTTTGGCGCGTTTAAGGCCCTTTTGAATGTAATGTTGTTTCATCTCGCCGTCGGTTAAAAGTCGCCACATGGAAACGGTTAGCCCGTCGATGTCATGCGGATCAACCAAGGTAGCCGCATCGGACACAATCTCCGGTAGAGCCGATGTGTTGGAGGCGATGACGGGTGTGCCACAGTTCATTGCCTCTAACGTAGTTAACCCAAACCCTTCATAAAAAGAGGGGTGAACCAGCATACAGGCCCCATTGTAGAGATAAACCAGATCTTGCGATGAAACTCGGCCCAGAAAAACAACATAGTCTTCCAGATGGAGTTTATTGACGGTTTCGTACACTTCTTCCCACAGCCAGCCGTTGGCTCCGGCCAAGACCAACAGCTCTTCGCGTTTGTACTCATCGCGCAAACGCCGATACGCTTGCAGCAGCCCCGGCAAATTTTTACGAGGCTCGATGGTGCTGACAAAGAGAATATAATTATGCCCAAAGTTATATTTTTGTTTGATATGTTCTTGTACCTGGCGCGGAGGAAGTTGGCGATAAATAGGGTTGGCTGCTTCGTGGATGACGGTGATTTTCTTTTCTGGGACGCCCAGCATTCTAATGCTGTCTTGCTTGGTGGCTTCTGACACAGCGATGATATGATCGGTTTTACGCCAGGCCTGGTCAATTTGACCGTAATAATGCGCACTTTCTTTGGTGAGAAAGTGTGGATAAAGCAAAAACGCTAAATCGTGAATAGTTATAACCGACTTACAGTTACGCCGAAATGGCGGAATAAAATCCGGGCTGTGTAAGAGGTCTAATCCTAACCGCGAGATCTCAAAACTTAAAGCAGGCTGTTCAAAACGGTTATGGCTGGGTGTCCATAATGATTTTTTTTGAAAGCCATTTCCTTCAATAATGCTCTTATTATCTTTTCTACTTTGAAGTAAAACGAAGGTGTCTTCTGTTTTGAGCTTGGCGAAGGCATTGACAAGTTGGACAATATATTCGCCGATACCTGCTGGGTTGTAGTAAACAAGGCGCGCGTCGATGCCAATGCGCATGGAAAAATATCACCTTTCGATAATTAAAAAACTCTGCTTAACCATACTGGTAGCAGAGGGGGCATCATTGACCCTAGGGTGCGGGATTATTGACACCGTACTATACCATGATTTTCAGGTACGTCAAACAATAAATTGTTGCTATTATTGCTCGTCAGAATTGGTGCCATAAATCCTGCGATATGCAGCCAAGTTTTCATAAATTTTTCGAATGTAGGTACGCGACTCCCAAAAGGGAATCGATTCGACAAAAATATCTAAATCGTCAGACTCCTCAAGCCATTCCAGTACATAGCCGGGGCCGGCATTGTAAGCAGCCAGAGCCGCAAACTGATTATCATCAAAAATGCCTAACTGTTGCTGAATATACCACGTTCCAAATTGAATGCTGATATAAGGTAACCACAGTTGGCCGGCCTCAAACGGACCAAAGTCACTGCGTTCAGCGATGTAATCGCCGGTGGTCGGCATGACCTGGGTTAAGCCTCTGGCTCCGGCAATCGATTCGGCTGAAAATTCATAGAGACTTTCCTGTCGAATTAACGCCACCAGCAAAGCCGGATCGATATCGAGCTTTTCAGCTTCGGCAAAAATGAGATCGTCAAACAAAATAGGATAGTATAAGCGCTGAATAAAAAGCGGTGTCTCCTCCGGTGCTTCGGCCGGGGATAAAAAGACCAATCGCTCGGCGGTGAGGATGCTCAACCGGCCCATAAGCTTTTCTTTAAAGTAGAGCGATAGCGGGTACAAGGCCCGCGGATCGTCCCAATAGTTTTCTTTGATGGTTTCAAATTCAACCAGAGCCTTGTCACGCAAACCAAGCTGCAGCAGCGTATCGCCGCGTTGAAAAGCCGGTTCGCTGCGAATAGATTCATCCAGAACTGCCAGATTTTCCGGTGCATCTTCAGCCTTGAGGTCAGGCAGCCACCCGCGCAGCCACGCTTCAGCCTCCGCTTGTTCATCAGCCAATTCAGCCTCAGTCGGCATAGCCAGAGGCACAGTGTGGGGCTGCTGGCCGGTTCGTAAATCGTGCGCCCGCAAATGATAATAGTCGATCGGGCCGTCGATCATCGCGGTTAAGATTTGCTCGGCTTCCTCATAACGGCCTAACTCCATCAGCGTTTTGGCGCGCCAGTAACCGGCAAAGTTGACCAAAGGGCCGGTAGGATACTGCTCGTACAGTTTCGTCCAGATGTCGAGCGCGTTGTCATAATCTTCTAATTCATAAGCGGCATGGCCGGCCCAATACAGGGCGTCGCTGGCGTAGTCGCTGTCAGGATACTTTTCGACCAAATCGACAAGCTGGGGAATGGCCTCTTCAACGTGATCAAGGTCTAAATCAAGCCGAGCCGGTCGCCAAAGGGCCTCATCGGCCAGCGGGTCATCGGGGTTTTCGGCAACAAAATCGTGTAGCGCACTTTTGGCCTGGGTGTAATTGCCTTGATTAATGAGCGATTGGCCAATTTCGAGGTTGGCCTCGCTCCAATGGGTGCTGGCTCGATAGGTATCGATCAACTGCTGAAAAACGGTGATTGCACTGTTATATTCGCCGACGCCCTGCCACGATTTGGCCATAAACCACAGCGCCTCATCGGCTCGCGGCGGTGATATGGGTTGTGGTGCAGCCGTTTCGGTTAAGGGTGAGGTCGAAGTTAGCGTAGTTGTGCCGGTTAACACCTCATCCGGCTCGATATCAAGCGGTTCGGTATCGGTGATCGTTTGTGTCGCGGTCAGAGCCGGCGTGTCGGTGATCGGTTCAGTTAGGGTGATGGTCTCGGCATCGCTGAGTGGATCAGTAGTTGTTAAGGTTGTGGTGCCGGTAATGAGTCCGGTCGATTCCGGTTCGGCGGTTGGCTCGGGAGTGGCCAGATACCGCTCGAAGGCGCTGATGGCCGGGTAGTAGGAACCGG
>JAGRBY010000298.1 GCA_020433835.1 Anaerolineae bacterium
CACCGAGCAGGGCCATCAGGCTGAAATTTTGGTAGCTGGAGACAACTTCGGTTGTGGGTCGAGCCGCGAGCACGCGCCGTGGGCGATTATGGGCTACGGTTTTCGGGCTGTCATCTCGACCAGCTTTGCCGATATTTTCCGCAACAACTCGTTGAAATTGGGGCTGGTACCGATCATTGTCGATAAAGAAACCCATTATCAGTTGATGAGTCTCATCGAAGAAGAGCCGGGCACGCAAATTGCGGTTGATTTAGAGAACCAAACCATCCAACTGCCCGACGGTCGGAACGTTAAATTTCCAATTGACAATTTTAGCAAAAATTGTATTCTCAAAGGTGTCGATCAATTAGGTTATCTGCAAACGCACGCTGCGGCAGTAGAAGCATATGAAGCGGCGCATGGAGATAGAGTCAATACGGTAGCGGCTTAGCCTAATTTTTCTTAACAACTGAATAGCTTGTGTTCATCGTATTATTTATGCCCTGAGATGGAGGTAAATATCGAAGAATCTGGCAGGAAAATTGCTTCTGAGGGGGTTTTGTTACTATTAAAGTACGACCTAAAGTAATCCAAGCGTTACAAGGCCGTAACGGATGTATGTTAAGTAGACAGTGAAAGGATAGTAAAATGTCTCAAATATTGGATTTACTCGGTGAAAAGGCTGATAGTTTACTAAGTTATACCTGCAAAGGTATTCCCAAAGAATCATTACATTTGCCAGGCCCAGACTTTGTGGAGCGCGTCTTTATGCAGTCTGACCGCAGCCCGCAAGTATTGCGCAGTTTGCAAAGTATGTATGATCACGGTCGGCTGGGCGGCACCGGCTATATGTCGATTTTGCCGGTTGACCAGGGTATTGAGCATACGGGGGGGGCCTCTTTTGCACCCAATCCGCAGTACTTTGACCCGGAAAATATTGTAAAACTGGCGATAGAAGGCGGCTGTAACGCGGTTGCTTCAACATTTGGGGTGTTGGGCATGGTAGCCCGTAAGTATGCACACAAGATTCCCTTCCTGGTTAAGTTCAATCATAATGAACTCTTAACCTATCCTGAAAAGTACGATCAAGTTTTCTTCGGTAACATTAAGCAAGCCTGGGATATGGGCGCGACCGCCGTGGGGGCCACAATTTACTTCGGTTCCCAGGAATCGAGCCGCCAGATTGTTGAAGTGGCAGAAGCGTTTGCGTATGCGCATGAACTCGGTATGGCGACGGTCTTGTGGTGCTACCTGCGCAACTCGGCCTTTAAGAAAGATGGGGTCGATCACCATACCTCGGCCGATACAACGGCGCAAGCCAACCATTTGGGCGTAACCCTGCAAGCCGATATTGTGAAGCAAAAGCTGCCTACCCAGAATGGCGGTTTTAAAGCCATCGGCTTTGGTAAAACGAATCCCAAAATGTATGGCGAACTCGTCGGCGATAATCCCATCGATCTGGTTCGCTGGCAAGTCGCCAACGATTATATGGGCCGCATTGGCCTGATCAATTCCGGCGGCGCATCAGGCGCGAATGATTTTGCCGATGCCGTTTATACAGCTACGGTCAACAAGCGCGGCGGCGGTATGGGCCTTATTTCCGGTCGTAAAGCCTTCCAACGCCCTATGGCCGAAGGGGCCAAGCTATTGAATTTGATCCAGGATGTGTATCTGGATGAGAATATTACCGTAGCCTAATAATCAGTCAGGCTAACTGAGCCTAGACAGCGCTCATAGATGCCTGGTTGACAAACTTATGAATTGAGAAGGGCCAGAGCCAATGGTCTCTCGGCCCTTCTTTTATGTTTTATAAGCGCATTCAATTTTATACAATGTAGGACCCGGCCGTGCGTCTCCTTAATCAATCATCGCCAGTCCGCTCCTTACAGCAACGAGGTTTTTTCCAGACATGGTCAGTCAAAACGATAGTTCAGAAATAGGTGTTAAACGGGCGATGGCCGAACGTACAGCTGTCGCCCGTCGCATTGGGAAATAGAGTTTGGAGTTTGTGGAGTTTTTGGAGCTTATAGAGTTTTGGAGTTGTTTGTTCTTTAAATCAGCCTCTCTATTCTCCAAAAGATAAAACGTATACCATTAACAGTTTATTTTACGATAACGAAACAATAGTTTTTTGAGGAGTTTCCCAATGACACAGATAGCACTTTATGACACCACGCTGCGCGACGGCACGCAGGGTGAGGGTGTCTCACTTTCTTGCCGCGACAAATTAAAAATCGCCCAAAAGCTCGATGAATTTGGCATGCGTTACATCGAGGGCGGCTGGCCCGGTTCAAATCCAAAAGACGCCGAGTTTTTTGCCCGGCAGGGTGAACTCAACCTAAAGAATGCCAAGATTGCGGCCTTTGGCTCCACGCGCTACAAGAATGTCACTTGTGAAGAAGATGCCAATATCCAGGCATTGATCGAGGCCAACACGCCGGTGGTGACGCTGGTCGGCAAAAGTTGGGACTTACACGTTCACCATGTTCTGGAAACCGATCCCGAAGAAAATTTGAATATGATTTTGGAAAGCATCGAGTATTTCAAAGCCCGCGATAAAGAGGTTATCTACGACGCCGAACATTTCTTCGATGGCTACAAAGCCAACCCTGACTACGCGCTGTTGACACTCAAGGCTGCCGCTCAGGGTGGAGCCGATTGCCTGGTGCTGTGCGATACCAACGGCGGTTCAACACCCTGGGAAGTGGAAGAGATCACTAAGCGGGTTAACGAACAGTTCCCCGATACTCAGATCGGCATCCATGCCCACAACGACTGCGAGTTGGGCGTGGCCAACAGTCTGGCCGCCATTCGCTCTGGGGCAGTGCACGTGCAGGGAACGATCAACGGTTACGGCGAGCGGGTCGGTAATGCCAATCTCATGTCCATCATCCCCGATTTGCAGTTCAAAATGGGCTATGCCTGTGTCGATGATAAGCAGATGGTCAAATTAACCGACCTATCCCGCTATGTTGATGAACTGGCCAATATGACGCCCAACAGCCACCAACCGTTCGTTGGCTACAGCGCCTTTGCCCACAAGGGCGGTATCCACGTCGCGGCGATGCTTAAAGTTGAAGAAAGCTACCAACATATGGACCCGACACTGGTGGGCAACGAGAAACGGGCCGTAGTATCGGAACTGTCGGGGCGTGGCAATATTCTCTATATGGCTCAAGAGCTAGGGCTTGATACCGGTCGAAACGAAGCCAAGCAAGTGCTTGACCAAATTAAAGAGCTGGAAAACCAGGGGTATACCTTTGAAGGAGCCGATGCCTCGATCGACATCATGCTGCGTCGCGCCAAAGAAGATTACCAACCGCCCTTTGAAATTGTCGATTTTATGGTTATCACCGAAAACCGTCAGGGACGCGGCCTGTTTACCGAAGCCACCGTGAAAGTAAAAGTTGGTAATGAGGTGCGTCATACGGTTGGTGAAGGAAATGGCCCGGTCAACGCCTTGAATCTGGCGCTGCGTAAGGCACTGCACCAAGATTTCCCACAGTTGAGCAACATTCATCTCAGCGACTACAAAGTGCGTATTCTGGACAGCGACTCCGGTACGGCCGCTAAAACGCGGGTGATGATCGACTTCTATGAGGGCGGGACCCATCACTCTTGGACGACGGTCGGCGCACACACCAACATCATCGAAGCCAGTTGGCGCGCGATTGTCGACAGTATGGAGTACGCCCTACTGAACGGCGAGCGAGAATAATCTACTCCTGTTATGCATCCAACCGCTCAAAAAGTAGCCGACGCTGCCCAAAGGCTGGGTTTAGCGATAGAAATCAAAGAGTTCGAAGCCAGCACGCGTACGGCCCAAGAAGCCGCTGATGCGATTGGCTGCACTGTGGCCCAAATCGTCAAGTCACTGCTCTTTGTGGTCGATGGCCAGCCGGTGATGGCCCTGGTTAGCGGAGCGAACCAATTGGACGAGAAAAAGTTAGCGGCGCTGTGCGGCGTGGGTCGCAAAAAAGTAAAGCGCGGCAATGCCGACCTCGCCCGCGAGGCAACCGGTTTCGCCATTGGGGGTGTTCCGCCATTTGGGCATACCCATCCATTACCGACCTACATCGATGAGGATTTTCAACAGTTCGGTGTGATTTGGGCCGCCGCCGGCACACCTAATGCGGTCTTTGCCATAACGTTGGATGCACTTGTACAGGCAACACACGGAAAAATAGCGGCCCTCAAACAAGAAAACTGATCATATTTAATGCTTTATTCGATAATTTTCAAAGGGGATTACTATGCAAGCAAAAATTACGCTTCTCCCTGGCGACGGTATCGGCCCCGAAGTTGTGGCCGAAGGGGTCAAAGTACTTAACGCCATTGGAGAAAAGTACGGTCACGAATTTGAATTTACATCGGCGTTGGCCGGCGGTATCGCCATCGATGAAACGGGCGATCCGCTGCCGGAGGAATCGCTTGAAGCCTGCCGCCAGAGCGATGCCGTGCTGTTGGGAGCCGTCGGCGGCCCCAAGTGGAGCGATCCCAAAGCCAGCGTTCGGCCTGAGCAGGGGTTGCTCAAACTGCGCAAAGAGTTAGGGTTGTTTGCCAATATTCGGCCAGTAAAAATCTATCCGGCGTTGGTTGATGCCTCAACGCTCAAGAAAGAGATCGTTGAGCAGGTTGATATGGTGATTGTGCGGGAATTGACCGGCGGCATTTATTTCGGCCAGCCACAAGGTCGCCGTGATAATGAGCAAGGTCGGGCTGCGGTTGACACCATGGTTTACAGCGAGGCGGAAATTGGCCGGCTGATGCGCGTGTCATTTGACCTGGCTCGCCAGCGACGTAAGAAAATCACCTCGGTTGATAAAGCCAACGTGCTGGCCTCCAGCCGTTTGTGGCGTGAAGTAGCGCATGAGGTAGCGGCGGAGTATCCGGATGTAGAGTATGAGGATATTTTAGTCGATGCCTGCTCGATGTATCTGATCCGCCGCCCCGGCGATTTCGACGTTATCGCGACCGGCAATATGTTCGGCGACATCCTTAGTGATGAAGCCAGTATGCTGGCCGGCTCGATGGGCATGCTGCCTTCGGCGTCGCTGGCTGAAGGAAAATTTGGGCTGTATGAACCCATCCACGGCTCGGCTCCTGACATTGCCGGTCAGGGTATCGCTAATCCGCTGGCTACCATCTTAAGCGTGGCCATGATGCTGCGGATCACCTTTGGCCTGGCAACCGAGGCGGATGAAATCGAACAGGCCGTCGAGACTATTCTAGAGGAAGGCTATCGAACCGCCGATTTAGCCGGCCCCGGTGAAGACAGCGTTACCACATCGCAAATGGGCGATCTGGTTATCGACGTCATCAAAAAAGGGTAGTAAACTCTGGCGCGTAGTAACGGCTTCAGCCGTTTCTTGAAAGAGTCATGGCTAAAGCCGTTACTACGAACTATCAGAACAATTAATCAACCAACAAGGCTCCGGCATCTTTAGGATTGAAGTTGTCGGGCCAAACGGTTTTACGGTTATACTTTGCGCGTCTCAGATTGGCTCCCTCAAGATTAGCCCCGACAAGATTGGCATTTCCAAGCTTGGCTTCAAAAAGGTCGGCTTCCCTCAAATCGGTATAGCTCAACTCGGCACCCGTTAAATTGGCAAATGTTAAATCGACCTGATGCAAACAGGCGTGGCTCAAGTTTCCTTCCGATAGGTTAATTGCTGTCAAATTCGCCTTGGTCAAGTTCGTTTCGGCAAGGTTGGCAGCTATCAACTGCGCCCCCATCAACCGAGATCCAATAAGCTTGGCCTTTCGAAGATCGGCTTCATACAAATTAACGCCATCAAAATTAACTTTTGATAGATTGGTAGCGTACAAATTTGCATAAGAGAGATCCGGCTTGGTAATCGGGTGCTGCTCTCGCCAGATGTTCCATTCTTCAACACCACCACGCAGCATAGCCATATCGAATGAGTCTGCCATCATTGCCTCCTCTAAAACGTGTACTTAATGAATGCTCACGTTATCCGATGTTCGATAATCGTTTTAACTTTTAAATGAAGGGTCGCTATTTCACCAAAGCGTAACGGGCTAAAATGTTAGTCGGACGGGCTTTGATGAAACGGATATGTACCGCTCTATTTTAGCACGTCCGAATAGGAATGACAAAGGATTTTTTATGCGCCTATAACTTGCGTTTTGCCAATCGTGTAGCTGTCAAGTATTATGTCTTAATGCAAAGTCGGTTGGGTAAAAGCGTCGATATATTGTAAATTTTGTTATGTTTGGTATAATGAAGCAAGAAACAATAAGGTATGGATATCCCTCACCCACTATGGTCCGGTCACAGCTATATCTTCAAGAAGAACAAGATGTTATCTATCAGGCAAAAGCACAAAATGTATGGATCTACCGTGTTCGGGATTTTGATGCTTATCCACACTTGAAACATGCTATTTTTACACGTCGGGGTGGGGTTAGCCTTTCTCCGTTTGACTCACTCAATTTGAGTGTTTCAGTCGGCGATAACCCCCAAACAGTACAAAAAAATTTTAATGCTGCCTGCCAGGCTGCTGGTGTCGATCCTGAACAAACCGTTTCAAGTCATTTGATTCACGGGGCAGATGTTGCCACAATCGATCAGACAAACCGGCAGAAAGTTATCGGCCAGGCCGATGCGCTCATTACGGCTGAGCCGGCAATTTATCTTTTTATGCGTTTTGGCGACTGCACGCCGCTGCTCTTTTTCGATCCGGTGAGGCGGGCTGTGGGTTTGTCTCATGCCGGTTGGCGCGGCACTATGCAAAATGTTGCCGGGGCCACTGTTGCGGCGATGATCAACCAATTGGGGTGTCAGGCCGAAAATATCATCGCCGTTGTTGGTCCGGCTATTGGTCCCTGCTGTTATGAGGTTGGCCCCGACGTGCTAGCCGCCGCAGATCAAGCGTTTGATGCGCCGGAACAATTTTTTACGCAACAAAGTAATCGAGCAGGTCATGCCCATTTCAACTTGGGGGCAGCCAACCAACAGCAGTTGCTCGAAGCCGGGGTTACGCACATTATTCAATCGAATATGTGTACCGCATGTCGAACCGACGACTTTTTCTCACACAGAGCCGAAAACGGGCAAACCGGACGTTTTGGTGTTATTATCGGAATTGAGGACCAGTGAGCGAACTCACTGCCAATCTTTTGTCCGTTCAAAAACGCATCGCGGCTGCCGCCGCTCGAGAAGGCCGAAAAGCAGAGGATGTTACGCTGGTAGCGGTCAGTAAAACGCATCCACTTGAGATGATAATAGAAGCCTACCAGGCCGGTCTGCGTCATTTCGGTGAAAACCGCAACGAAGAATTGCTCGATAAGCGGACAGCCTTTGCGCAGTGGCAGTCATCACACCAGGTGATTGAGCCGATTCAGTGGCATTTCATTGGTCATGTGCAAAGCCGACAGGTCGCATCGATTTTGGAAAGCCGGCCGGCCCTACTCCACTCTGTGGACAGTATCAAATTGGCCGAGCGCATCGATCGCCTGGCGCAGAGAGAAAACTTACCCAAGGTTAACATCCTTTTGCAATGTAATATATCTGGCGAAGAAAGAAAATCAGGTTTTTCGCTACAAGAATGGAAGACAGCACCGCACCAACTTACCGATTTTTTGCATGCAATAGAACAGATGGCCGCTCTTGAAAACGTAAGCATTGTAGGGTTAATGACGATGGCCCCCTACTTCGATGAAGCCGAGGCATCGCGCCCCTTTTTTCAGAGCTTAGCCACCTTAAATGAACGATTAAAAGAATCGATACCTCAGTTAGAATGGCGTCATCTCTCAATGGGTATGACCAACGATTTTGAGGTCGGCATCGAAGAGGGTGCCACAATCGTTCGCGTGGGTCGAGCGATTTTTGGAGAACGACAGTACACTTGAAAAGCGGACCATGTTAGAAGATACAAAGATAAGTTTCATTGGTAGTGGCGCCATGGCCACGGCGATAATAGCCGGTCTATGTGAGCAAGGGTTAGTTGCCCCCCAACACATCACCGCTAGTGATCCCTCTGCGGCCCAGCTAGATAAAATTAAGCAACAATATCCAATTAATACAACATCGAATAATTTAGAAGCGGTCAAAGAGGCCGATATTGTTGTTTTGGCTGTAAAACCCCAAACGCTAGCCGCCATTGGTCGAGAATTAAAAAACGAACTCCAGCCTGAAACGCTGGTGCTCTCTATTTTAGCCGGTTCAACCATCGACAGCATCAGCCAAATATTGCGCCACGACCGAATTGTGCGGGTTATGCCCAATACTCCGGCGCAGGTTAATAAAGGTATGTCGGTATGGACGTGTACCGAGCAAGTTAATGAAACACAAAAGCAACAGTCTCAAGCGATTCTAGGCGCTTTAGGCGAAGAAATTTTTGTAGAAAGTGAAAAGTTTCTGGATATGGCGACTGCACTGTCGGGGGGAGGTCCGGCCTACGTTTACCTATTTATGGAAGCGTTGATCGACGCCGGCGTGCATATGGGTTTTTCCAGAGATATAGCCCAGCAGTTAGTTTATCAAACCTTTGAGGGATCGGTGGCTTTTGCCCGCAGCACGGATAGTCATCCGGCCGAACTGCGTAACCGTGTTACCTCGCCGGGGGGAACAACTGCTGAAGCGCTATACCA
>JAGRBY010000299.1 GCA_020433835.1 Anaerolineae bacterium
CACCACGCTCAAAAATGAGGGTGATGAGGATTTGGTGGTCAATCTAACCGCCGACGCCCCGGCCGGAACCCAGGTAGTCTTTAAGTCGAGTGGCCAGGATGTGACCAGTATGCCGGTAGCGGCCAATGAGTCGAAGAAAATCAGTGTCGAAGTAACGCCGTATACGAATTTACAGGCGGGTGATTACCAGATCAACGTTTTGGCCCAGGGCGGCGAGGTTGAAGCGGCCACCACGCTGACGGCTGAAGTGGCCGGCCAATCGCAAATTAGCCTGGCCGGACCGGATGGCCGCTTATCAGAGCAGGCTTATGTCGGCAAAACCAATCCGGTGTCGATTGTGGTCCAAAACAGCGGTACAGCGCCGGCCCACAACATTCAACTCAGCGCATCAGAACCCGCCGGCTGGAAAGTAGACTTCGAACCCAAACAGATCGCCGAACTTGACGCCGGCAAACAGGTGCAAGTCACAGCCAACGTCCAGCCCGCCGATCAAGCCATCGCCGGTGACTATGTGGTGACCGTCAAAGCGCAAGCCGAAGAAGTACCGCAAAAATCAACCGAGTTTCGTATCACGGTGCTAACCTCAACCATGTGGGGCATCGTCGGGGTGGGGTTGATTGCCGTTGCCGTGGTCGTGGTAGGGTTGGCCGTTGCTCGCTTTGGCCGCCGCTAAATAACAGCGCTGAAATGACTTTCACCCAATGAAGGTGGAGGTAGAAATTAGCCTTTCCCTGCTTCCTAATTCCTATCTCCTAATTCCTATTATCAAAGGAGTTTCTCATGACAGATGTTGTTCTTAAAACGGACAATCTTACCAAACGCTATGGCGATTTTGTGGCCGTCGATCATTTAAGCCTGACCGTCGAAGCCGGCGAGGTTTTCGGCTTGCTCGGCCCCAACGGAGCCGGTAAAACCACCACCATTCTCATGCTGTTGGGCCTGACCGAACCAAGCGCGGGCGAGGTGCGCGTGTTGGGTTTTGATCCGGTGCGCCGGCCGCTCAGCGTAAAAGCGCGGGTTGGCTATCTCCCCGACCAGATCGGCTTCTACGATGGGTTGACCGCTTACGATAATTTGGCCTATATCGCCAAACTCAACGGCTTCAGCCGCCAGGAAGCCAAGGGGCGCATCGAGGTTAGACTCGAGCAGGTGGGCCTGCAAGAAGTTAGCCATAAACGGGTCGGCACTTTTTCACGCGGTATGCGCCAGCGGTTAGGTGTGGCCGAGGTACTGCTCAAAGAGCCGCAACTCATCATCATGGACGAACCGACCCTGGGGTTAGACCCCGAAGCCGCCCGTGAATTCCTCGATCTCATTCGCGACCTCAAAAGCCACGGGATCAGCATCTTGCTGTCATCCCACCTGCTCCATCAGGTACAGGCTGTGTGTGACCGGGTCGGGCTGTTTCATCGGGGTAAAATGGTGCTGGAAGGAACGGTAGAAACGCTGGCCCAGCAGGTGCTGGGCGGTGCCTATCGCATTCAACTGGAGGCCGACGGCTCGTCGCAGGTAGAAAACTACCTACGCCAACTGCCGGGCGTGGTTAACGTTCATCGAGTCAACGGCAAAGCGTTTGAAGTGGAATCGAAAAATGATCTGCGAGCGGAAGCCGCGCTGGCGGTGATGGACGCGGGCGGGCGGCTGTTATCGCTCAACGTCGAAATGCCTAGCCTGGAAGAGATTTACGCCCGCTATTTCAAACAGGAGGGACGCCATGCTATCGCAGCTTAGTAAACCCCACGTCATTCGAGAAGGCTCACCCTGGACCGGTGTCGGGGCCGTTATCAGTAAAGAGATGGCCGACTTATTAACCAGCACCCGGATGCTGATTCTGGAACTGCTTATCTTGCTGACCGCCTTTGGCACGGTTTACGCCGCCGCCAAAAATCTGCGCGATCAGACCGGCGAGACGCATTTCTTGTTTCTAAAGCTGTTCACCACCGGCCAAGATCCCATTCCGGCCTTTGTCAGTTTCCTGGGCTTTCTGGTGCCGCTGCTGGCTATCGCTCTAATCTTCGACTCGATTAACGGCGAGTTTAACCAGCGCACGATGTCGCGCATATTGGCCCAGCCTATCTATCGCGATGCTCTGTTGATAGGCAAGTTCTTGGCCGGCCTGTTTACGCTGGCTCTGGTTTTGACGGCTATCTGGCTGATGATCATGGGGCTGGGCATTCTGGTGTTGGGCGTGCCCCCTACCGGCGAGGAAGTAGCACGCAGCCTGCTGTTTCTACTGTTGACGTTGTGTTACGGTGGCGTCTGGCTGGCTCTGGCGATGGTCTTCTCTATTCTGTTTCGCCAACCGGCCACGGCGGCGCTGGCTTCAATTGCCGTCTGGCTGTTCTTTATGGTTTTCTGGGGCATCACCGCCCAGCTGCTGGCCCAATCGCTGTGGCCGGTTCAACCGGGCGTGCCGGAAACCCTTCTCCGGCAGGCCCATAATGAGCTGCTCCTCAACCGCCTCTCACCCAACACCCTCTACGGCGAGGCGATGCTGGCCTTGCTCAACCCAGCAGTACGATCTTTGGGGCTGGTGCTGCCGATGCAGTTGCAAGGTGCTGTACTGGGCGCACCGCTGCCGTTGAATCAGAGCCTGTTGTTGGTTTGGCCCCATTTAACCGGCTTAATCGCCGCTGTATTATTACTCTTCGCCGTCGGCTACATCCTGTTCCAGCGACAAGAGGTTAGAGCTTAGAATTAAAAGGACACGTTTGAAAGGATAGGCTAGAAGAAATGAACAAAAAAATAGTTGTACACCATACCCTTGCTATCCCGCTGCTGCTGGGGCTGGCGGGGTGCAGTGCAGTAGCCCTGCCTATTCAGTCGGCGCTGTCGTCCCAAGCAGCACCGATTGTTATCACCAATGAGGGTAAAACCAGTTCGATGGCCGAAATCGGCGCACCGGCTATTACCAAAAACGATACAATGACGGCCCTGGAAACTGAATTGGAACAGATTTACAGCCAGGTTGGCCCATCGGTGGTTAGCATTCAGGTCAGCCAAAAGACAAACCTGGCCGGAGCGTCTAACTCACCTTTCTCATTTGGTCGCCCCTTTATTTTTCCCGACAACCCGCAAAGCCCCAATGCCCCGCAGGAGTTTTATCAACACGGAGCCGGCTCAGGGTTTGTGTGGGATAAAGATGGCCACATTGTCACCAATAATCACGTCGTCAATGGAGCCGACAAAATTACCGTAACCCTGGCCGATGAGACAGTTGTTCCGGCGGAAGTCGTCGGCACCGACCCCGATAGTGACCTGGCCGTGATCAAAATAGATGTCCCCGCCGCGCAGCTTCAGCCGGTTACCCTAAGCGACTCCACCAAAGTGAAGGTCGGTCAACTGGCTGTGGCTATTGGCAACCCGTTTGGACTGGAAAATACGATGACGGTCGGCTTTGTCAGCGCTCTGGGGCGGGTGCTGCCCGTTACCAGCGGCGAGAGTCTCGCTGTCTCTGAACCCGGCTTCACCATTCCCGACATCATCCAAACCGATGCTTCGATCAACCCCGGCAACTCCGGCGGGGTTCTGGTCGATGATCAGGGCCAGGTGATCGGCGTTACCGCAGCTATCGAGTCACCGGCCCGTGTCTCGGCCGGGGTCGGCTTTGCTATTCCATCGGCGGTTGTCGATAAGGTTGTACCTGCCCTCATCGAGTCCGGTCACTTCGAACACAGTTGGCTAGGCCTGAGCGGCATCACGCTGTTCCCCGAACTGGCGGACGCGATGAACTTAGACACAGCCCAACACGGCGCTCTTGTCATCCAAGTGACGCCCGACAGCCCGGCAGCCAAGGCCGGCCTGCACGGCAGCGACCGCCAGATCACCATTGAAGACCAACAAGTCCTGGCCGGCGGCGACGTCATCACCGCTATCGACGGACAGCCGGTCACGCACTTTGATGATCTGGTCAGCTACCTGGCCGGCTCGACCACGGTAGGCCAAAAAGTCGAGCTAACCATCCTGCGGCAAGGAAAAGAAGAAACGGTCTCGGCCACGCTGGCGGGCCGACCGCAACCCACAGAAGCACCGGCGCAGGTAACAACCCCGGTCAAGCAAGGCCCATCGCTGGGTGTGGAAGGCATCGACATGACGCCGGAGATTGCCAAAGCAATGGATTTACCCACAAACCAGCAAGGCGTGCTCATCGAGCAGATTGTGCTTAACAGCCCTGCCGACAACGCCGATTTAAACGGCAGTTATATGGCCGTGCCGATCAATGGTCATTCCACTCAAATTGGTGGTGATGTCATTGTGGCCGTCGATGATCAGCCCATCACCGGCCTGGCCGATTTACGAACGTATCTTGGCAGCCGTAAACCCGGCCAGGAGATCACGTTGACAGTCATGCGTGACGGCAAAAAGGTTGATGTGCCGGTTCAACTTGAAGATTTGGCCGCCAAACCGTAAGAGAAATGACAGGATACAGGTGGCGGATACATATCCGCCACCATCCGAAAATACATAAAGAATTGCCACCATCAGCCTTGTCTGATGTCTGACCGTTTATCTCCGCCTAAAGTCTGATCTGCTCTCCGCCGTTTATCGGATGAGACGTATGAAAAAGCAGGATATACTGATCTCACGTTCATCTCGCTCAGTGCGCAGCGAAATCAAGCAAGGATAAAATATGAAATCGAATTGGAAGAAACAGTGGAAGAAAAACTGGAGCATCTGGGTAGTGACGCTGCTGATGTCATGTACCTTAATCGGTCGCGGTGCTCCGTCATTGATTCGGGGTATCTCGCGGCTAATGCCCGGTTCCAGCCAAACCGAAACTGCGATGGCGGCTACCACACCGGCAGCCTCAAGCGCGACAACCGAGAGCAGCTCGCCGGAGGCTCCGGCAGAGACGCTGGCAATTGCGGCCCAGTTTGATCACGCCGCAGACTTTCACAGCGATCGTGCGGCGGTTGAGGTCGATGGCCAATGGGGTTACGTCGACAAAACCGGCAAGATGGTCATCGATCCGCAGTTTGATGAGGTTGGTAATTTTGTTGAGGATCTGGCCTGGGTTCAAACCAAACAGCAGTACGGCTATATTGATACTACCGGCCAGATGGTCATCAAACCCCAGTTTGATCACGCCCAGAACTTCAGCGACGGTCTGGCGGCAGTTCAGGTCGGCGAGAAGTGGGGCTACATCGACAAAACCGGGCAGACGGTTATCGAACCGGCTTATGATTTTGCCGATCCGTTTGCCGAGGGGTTGGCCCTGATAAAAAACGATAACAAATGGGGCTACATCAATAATGAAGGCCAAGCGGTAGGCCAGGCCCAATTTGACGGGGGCTGGGATTTTGCCGAAGGGTTGGCCTGGGTTATTGATAACGGCCAGCATGGTTACGTCGACAAAACCGGCCAAATGGTCATCGAGCCGCAGTTTGAGCAAACCCGCGACTTTGCCGAAGGGCTGGCTCCGGTGGAGCAGCAAGGCCAATGGGGCTATATCGACACCACCGGCGAAGTGGTTGTTAAACCGCAGTTTCAAGCAGCCGGCCCGTTTGCCGATGGCCTGGCTCCGGTAGAGTCTAACGGCAAGTGGGGCTACATCGATGACGCCGGTAAAATGGTTATCGAACCGCAATTTACCCACGCCGAAACGTTTCGCGAGCAGATGGCCAAGGTAGAAGTAAACGGTAAAATCGGTTATATCGATCAAACCGGAGCCTATATCATCGAACCCCAGTTTGATCATGCCGCCTCGTTCTCAGAAGGGCTAGCCGCGGTTGAGATCGACGGCAAGTGGGGTTTTGTCGCACAGCACAGTTAACGGCAGTAAAAAAAGCGACCATGCTAGTTTTGGATCTTAAGGAGCGTCTATGTTAGTTTTGGATCTTGTGGAACTCAAGCTTGAAAATGGTATTGGTACCATTATGCTTAACCACCAACGCAAGCTCAATTGCATTGGCGACGATTTGGTTAATAATCTGATCATCGCTTTTGATGAACTGGAAAGCGTTGAGGCGCAGGTGGTGGTATTGCGTGCCAAACCCGGTGTCAAAGTGTGGTCGGCTGGGCATGACATCAGCGAACTGCCGGACGGACGGCGTGACCCGCTAGGCTATCACGACTCGCTGGAAAAGTTGCTGCGACGTGTTCAGGATTTCCCTGCACCGGTTATCGCTATGGTGGAGGGAACCGTCTGGGGGGGAGCCTGCGACCTGTGTATCTCGTGCGATATTGTTATTTGCGCCGATGACTCAACGTTTGCCATTACCCCCGCCAAGTTAGGTCTGCCGTATAATGCTTCGGGGTTGGTTCATTTTATCAATGTGGTGGGGCCACAGAAAGCCAAAGAAATGTTTTTTACGGCCAGACCTATTTTGTCACGCGAGGCCCTTAACTCGCGCATGGTCAACCACGTGGTAAAGCGGGAGGAGCTAGAGGAGTTCACCTACCGGATAGCCGACACCATCACCGAAAACGCGCCGTTGGCGGTGCGGGCGCTCAAACGCCAGTTTCGCCATCTGTTGGGCGGCCAGATGCTCTCATCAGAAACATTTGAGAGTATTCAAGGCATGCGCCGCGAGGTGTATGACAGCCAAGATTATCGAGAAGGAATTCAGGCGTTTAGGGAAAAACGCAAGCCTTCTTTTGAGGGGCGCTGATCTAACTACTTTCAAAGTATGTAGTACTTCTCATATTCCAAAACGGAGCCGAGACATTCACCTGCGGCTCCGTTTTGTGGTTTAAAGTTCTCTAACCGTTAATTTCTAACCAATTTTTAATTTTAGCTATAACAATTTCTTATCTATTTCAATTACCCTGAGAGAACGCCTTAATCTATTTCGATATCTCATCCATTATCTTGTTATTCCCCTTTGTAACAAAATCATCTCTCGTAAAATTGTGCTGCTCATAATCACAGGCCTGGAAAGCATGACCCATTCAATTATTGCCCGTATAAAAACCAATACACTCAAAAAAACGAGAGAACCTTTAAACCTTATCTGTATACTGGTCATCTTATCTTCTTTTGTGGTACTGTTCGTAGGGGGAATTCTCAAGTCACAAACTATATTTTACGACTTTTATTTCTTTTATACGGGAGGAGAACTTTGGAATGCGGGACTTGATGCCTATGATTCAACCTTATTTAACACCCATTTAACCCATTTGATGGGTATAGAATTCCCAGATGATGTTTACGTCTATCCTCCGCAAAGCTCATTTCTTTTTTCTCTACTCGCTCAATACCCTCTTGAACAGGCCCATACAATTGTAATGATAAGCAATGTGCTCCTTCTTATTATTGTAACAGGTTTGATGGCGTTTATCATCTCCTGGTATCGTCCTGTAGGTCTTGTTGAAATCACCCTGTTAAGCGGGTTTCTAATGACGAATTTCGCACGCATTTCCTTGCGGCATTCACAATGGAGTATTCTAATATATACATTTTTATTGCTTACTTTTATTTTTCATCATTATCATCGAGAAAGTTTGGCTGGAGTATCTCTGGCGTTTATTTCTCTTAAACCATCATTTCTCCCGCTGTATATAATTTACTATCTCTTGCAAAAGTCATATCGGCTTATCTTCGCGGTTCTTTTGGCCGGCACTTTGTTAACGGTCGTTCCTTTGTTAATAACCCAGGCTCCGGTTATTGAAACAATAAGCAACTGGCTTCAAGCCCTTTCTGAAAAGACCAATGCTGGGGGGTTAAATTCAACAGCTCCATCAGCCCCTTTTCAATATAATGCTACAATGATCCATCTTGCTCCCCTTGTTTACCGAATTTTTAATGCTCAATCCACTCTCGCCACCATGACTCTATGGCTGGCTTTACTGACGCTTATCGGTTGGGCGAGTTTTATGATCTATTCCAGTCCACCATCACCCCAAACGGAACTCTTAGATTTTGGTATTGTATCAGGGCTGTCCCTAATTGCCGTTTATCATCGTGATTACGACATCTTTCTACTTTTTCCAGGATTACTATTTATTTTTCTGTATGCCAGAACCGTAGTCGACAAAAAGCAGCAGTGGCGATGGGGAGTGTTTATTGTTGCTGTCTTGTTAGGCTCTACCTTGGGCAGCTCTATTGTACTACAACTTGCTTATAAATTCTCTGCTCTACAAAATAGTTACCTGTGGCGACTTTTAATTCCAACACCATGGATAAGCGCAAGTGTTGTGCTCGTGCTTTTATGGATGAAATTTCGTCTTTCACCCCATCAACTATCGGCAATAGATAATTCTATCAACGACAAGGTACTATAGCCCGTAGGGTTGTTCCTTGCCCCAAAGTACTTTCCAACTCAAAGCGGCCACCTAACTTTTCGATGCGCTCACGCATCGAGCGCAGGCCCAAATGGCCGGCAAAGGTTTGATGGGGGTCGAAGCCCTGGCCGTTATCGTTAATTTCAAGGGTTAGCTCTTGGTCGTTCTGCAATGAAAGCGTAATCTGCTCCGCTTTGGCGTGTTTGACCACATTATGGGTGGCCTCTTGTGCAATGCGGTAAAGCGCCTCTTTGCAAGGCAGAGGCACTTCCGGCTCCGCCCCAAAATCGGTTTCAACCTGTAATTTGTGGCGCACGCGCAAAGCTTCGGCCTGTTTTCTTAAGGCTACAACCAGGCCTTCC
>JAGRBY010000029.1 GCA_020433835.1 Anaerolineae bacterium
GAATGCGGAGGATCCGATGGTTACAATATGGTCATGTTGAAGTGCCACCGTTGGGCATCGATCCAACAACGCGGACGAACCATCGGATGCACCCAAGCGGCGAAGCAGTGCGGTTTTCCCTACTTCATCAAAGGCGACGTCCCGGGAATCGACGCGCTGCTGATCCGCAGCCCGGAAGCGTTTGCCGCCCAAGGTATTGAAGTTTTTATTCAGCACGAAATAACCGCCATCGATGCGGAGGCCAAAACAGTGCAGGTTAAAGACCTATCTTCGGGCCGCACCTTCACCGACCATTGGGACAAGCTTATTTTAGCCACGGGCGGCAAGGTGGTACCGCCGCCATTGCCCGGCATCGATCTTAACGGCGTTTTTTCTTTGCGCACCGTAGAAGATGCTCTGGCCATTAAACAGTGGCTGCAAGAAAAGCAGCCGGAAAATGCCGTCATCATTGGCGGCGGCTACATCGGCCTGGAGATGGCCGAGGCTTTTTCCGCCTACGGGGTCAAAGTGACCATCGTCGAAGCGCAGTCGCAGATTTTGCCGACCATCGATGCCGATATGGCGGTCTATGTGGAAGAAGCGCTGCGGGCGCATAACGTCGAACTGTACCTGGGCCACAAAGTTAAAGCCCTTGATGGCGATGCGCCGCTGCGGCGGGTTATCGCCCTGACCGCTGCCAAGGTGAACGGTCACGATGCCGCCGCGTTTGTCAAAACCGCAACCAGCCAGGCCAGGGTGCGCTCCGTACTCACCTCCGGAGCCGGTTTCCCCGCCGAAATGGTGATTATCGGAACCGGCACCAGACCCGCCGTTGACGTTGCCCAGGCAGCCGGTATTGAAATCGGCCCGTTTCGGGCTATCCGCGTCAACAGCCGCCAGCAAACCAACATTCCCAACATCTACGCCGCCGGAGGCGCTTCCGAAGTGTACCACTTAGTCGCCAAGCAGCCGATACTGCTGCCCCTGGCCACGACCGCCAGCAAACAAGGGCGCGTAGCCGGCACCAACGCCGCCGGTGGTAACGATCATTTCTCCGGCGTGGTCGGCACGGCTGTGGTCAAAATGTTCGATCTGCATATCGCCCAAACCGGCCTAACCGCCAAGTATGCCCAATACTTTGGCTTCGATGTCGAATGCGCTACCATCTCATCTACAGCTCACGCCCATTACATGCCGAACAATACGCCCATTCACGTTAAACTGGTTTATGAAAAGCGCACGCACCAGTTGCTAGGCGCACAAATCATCGGCAAAGAGGGCGTCGCCAAACGCATCGACGTCATCGCCACCGCGCTGCACGCCGGCTGGACAACGTATGATCTGGCCAAACTCGATCTCAGCTACGCGCCGCCGTTCGCGCCCGTCTGGGATCCTATTTTAGTTGCGGCTAATGTAGCGAGTAAGTAAGTTGTAAGCGTTCAGCTGTCAGCTATCAGCCGTCAGCGAAAAAGCTGAACCGAAAAATAAGGAATAAGAGGGTACGTGGACAGAGACGTAGGCATTAAGAGGCAACAGGTTTTTCCCTTAATCCCTACTACCTACCCCCTGAGTTAACCAAACTAAACCGTCTCATCAAGGAAGATACCGTGTTTCGAGCCAACACACCGTCACGACCCAATCGAATCCCCGGCACCATGGAGCTGGAAATCTCCGATCCGGTTCTGATGCTAAACGAAATCGCCCGGCGTTATGAAACGACCGAGCGGGTCTTGATGGAGTATGTCGATAACGCGCTGGACGATGCCGAAGCCCTCTATCGCGAGAACGACCAGCACTACCCCTACCCCATCGCCATCGAAATAACCATCGACCCAACGGCCGGGACAGTCACTATTCAAGATAACTGCCGGGGTATGCCGCGCGATGTGCTGGAGCGGGTGGTTAAAAACATCGGCGAGTCGTCCAAGCGGGGCGTCACCTGGGTCAATGGCCGCTTTGGTTTTGGCGTTCACGCCTTTCGAGCCGCCGCCGAAAGCATTCGGTTTCAAACCCAACATCAAACCAGCTCCGGCTACAGCCTCGAACTCGACCGCAGCCAGCATCGCGGCATCAAAGAAGCCAAACGTAATGATGATGCTTTTCCATCCGACAGCGGCACCGGCACCATTGTCACCATTTCCAACTTTGATGCCGATTGGAACGATTTTTCAGTCGATTCGGTCAAGGCGGAGATTGAGCATCATTTTGAGCGGCTCATCGCCCGGCCAAACTTAACCATTACGGTTGGTGAAACCGACCAGTCGCCGCAGCGCTGCTTGCCGTTTGATTACGAAACGCTTAACGGTGAATCGATCCGGCGCACGCTTCAGGTCGATTATAAGGAAGAACCATACCCGATTGCGATGCAACTGATGGTGGCTCGCGACAAACAGCCGGATCGTGCCGTGAGTTTTTTCGTGCGGGGGCGGCGCATCAACGATGCCGTTCAAATAAAATCGTTTATGCGTAAATCCAACTTCAAAACCCGGCTGTGGGGCCATCCCCATCTGTTGGGCTACATTGAGGTTGGTGAAATTGTACAACCGGCCATTACCCGCGACGATTTCAACCGCACCAAAGGACGTCAACTATGTTACGAGGCGATATTGGCGTTAGAACCAGAAATCAATACACTAATTAGAAGGGTCAATACTGTCGATAAAGATAAAACACTGGGTACATTTGAGAACGCCATTAATGATGCCGTCGCGGCAGCCGGTACCCCGGATCAAGCCACCATCCCCGCATTAGGTGCAGCATCCGAGGGCAGCGCAGCGACAGCAGCGCCATCCACCGATCAGATACCCGACGACAGCGAGCCTTTTGCAATGCCTGACATCCGCTTGGTTAGCGAATTCCCCACGGCGGACGATGCAGACAAACGTGTCTGTCGGGTTAACAAAACTATCTACATCAACATCGAACATCCCGATTTCCAGGAGCGACTAGCCTACACACGACAAAAAATCCCAAAAATAACCGATCGCTTAACGGCCTATCTGGCCGGTTTAATTTCAATTTATTATCCGGTGCAGCCGTCTGTCGAAACAGCCGACCTTAAAGCGCAGGTCGATACCATCATCAAACTAGAGACGGCTTTGCACCAACAACAGTCGGAACTTGCCAAGGCACTGGTCAGTAAATGAGCTATAGATATTTTTTGACAAAGGCAAAACAGTTTGCTATTTTCATCAATATGATTAACCAAGTGGCTTTCGTGTTTGAAAAGTACAGAAAACCCATGGTTTAATATTTACGGGAAAGGTAAGGTGTAAGAAGTAGGGAGCATAGAATTCAACCCCTTAATCCCTACTACCTACCCCCTACCCCGCTTTTTGAGTTCATCAATGAATTATTACTTAATGCATAAGGAAGAATAACTCGGTCGATAAAGAATTTTCAGGGTGAAGCCGGTGCCTTTTTTAAGAAATCCGGCGCTGTCCCGCAACTGTGAAATTCAGACAGTGTCATCAACGTCTGATGAAGCCAGGCCCCCTGTATGGTTACGTATTGGATAAGTTCCTCGTGGAAAAGGAACAACCGCTGACGGTTGTTCCTTTTTTTATTCTCTGCTGAAAGGAGTCAATGAATGATACAACAACTTGTCGAATCGCCCGCCAAAGGATTAAGTGTTGAAGATGTGGTCGATATCTCCGTTTTACAGCGCATTCAGGATAGATTTGCTAAGGCCATGGGCGTGGCCGCGGTCACCGTTGACCGCAATGGCAAACCCGTAACGGAGGCGAGTAACTTTCAATCAATCTGTCTCACCATTCGTTCGACGAAAACCGGATTGGCCCGCTGTATGAAGTGCGATGCTACCGGCGCGTTGAAATCGTATCGCGCTGGCGAGCCGCAGACCTACCTCTGTTCCGGGGGTATGATCGATGTCGCAGCCCCGATTATTATCGACGGCGAGTATATGGGCGGTATCTTATGTGGTCAGGTGGTTTTAACTGAAAGGCGGGAAGCCTTTATCGAAAAGATTATCGAGCGCAACGTGCCGCTGGGCTTTTCGGAAGAATATCTGCGCAAAATGGCCAAGCAGGTTCCGGCTATCCCGCGCGAGCGCTTAGACGCCGCCGTCGAGATGATGTTTGTGATGGCCAACCACATTGCCGAAATGGGCGTGGCCCATGTCACCAAAAATAAGCTTTTAAAGGAAGCCGAAGAAAAGGCGAAACTACAAGAAGCCTTGCAGCACGCCCAACTGCGAGCATTAGAGGCCCAGGTCAATCCTCACTTCTTGTTCAATGCGCTGACGCTGGTGGGCTACACCGCCATTGCCGAAAAGGCCCATCAAACTGAAGAAATCACCTTTAATCTTAGCGACCTCCTGCGCTACAGTTTGCGTAACGTAGCCAAACAGGTACTCGTCACCGAAGAGTTTGAGATGGTGGAGCGGTATCTGGCTATTCAAAAATTACGATTCGGTGCCCGGCTGCAATTCAAAGTCAATATGGACCCGACGATTGAACAGTTGTATATCCCCTGTATGATTTTGCAGCCTTTAGTAGAAAACGCCGTTCTGCACGGCGTCGAACCGATGACCGATCCGGTATCGGTGGAAATCAACGCCTCCCGGACTGACGACTATCTGCATTTAACGGTGGCCGATGACGGAGCCGGGATCGATCCGGCCGTCATCAAACTCATCGAAGCCGGCGACTCGCCAAGTCGCAACGGTCGCGCTAGAATTGGGTTGCAGGGAGTGATACGCCGATTAAAAGGCGAATATGGACATCAATTTTCATTTAACATCAAAAGAAAATCAGAACACGGAACGCTCATCTCTCTTCAAATTCCTGTTAACGGCAGGGTGTAAAAATATATGTTTTTCATTAGAGGGTACAACGTGGTCCCCCGTCATCGAGACCAAACAAAAGGTGAACGTATGCCAAGCTTGTTAGTTGTTGATGATACTGAACTTATTAGAACAACAATCAGAACGATTGTTGGCGAAGAGGATATTAACGTTTCTGCCGTATATGAAGCGGAAAACGGAGAGGAGGCCGTGCAGTTGGCCCGTCTCCACCAGCCGGATATTATTTTTATGGATATTAAAATGCCCGGTATGAACGGCTTACAGGCAACAGCCGTTATCCGCGAAGAAATGCCCAATACCAAAATTGTTATGCTTACCGCCTACGATGAGTTTACGTTTGTGCAAGAGGCGCTTCAATTAGGGGCCATCGACTATCTGCTTAAACCTGTCCGCCCGGCCAAGCTCATCGAAGTTATTCGTACAGCCCAAACCAAACTCAGAAAAGATGCGGAGCGTCAGCACGTTTTGACTGAAGCCCGCGAGCGTTTATTGGCCATGCTGCCCATTGTAGAAGCCAACCTGGTTGATGATCTCATTTATACCCAGTCGCTGGGTGAAGATACCATCCGCCAGACGCTGCAGCAGTTACACAAAGAGATGTCTATAGCCGTGGTGATGATAGTCAGCATTGACGATTTCGACCGGGTGGCCAAACGTGCCGGTCCTCAAAAACTTCTTGAAAAATACAGCGCCCTGTCTGAAGTTATCCAAGCAACGGTCGATAATCCGGCCAAGATGCTGTTTGGATTGTGGCAGTTAGGTGAATTGGCGGTCATCCTTTCGACTGATTTTCAATGGGAAACCATTGATGCCCAAAAACGATTAGGTGAACAGATAAAGCACGCTATCGAAAACGCGCTTCATACCCCGGTTACTATCAGCTTTGGCCGGCGCTACTCCTCAATTTCCGACATCCCCATTTCCTTTGCCGAAGCGCGTATCGCCCGCCAATACAGCAAACAAGACGAGAGCGGGGTTATCCATATCGCCGAAATCACGGGGATCGCTGCACCGCAAGGCTACGCCTACCCGTTGGCTTTAGAAAAAGAACTGTTGGAAAGTATTCGGCTCAAGCAGGAAGATGTTAGCCTGGAGCTTATGAACGCGCTGGTTGATAATCTGATTTACAATTACAAAGATACGCCGCAAATTTTGTACAGCTACTTTGGTGAACTGCTAACGCTTATTTCCCGCAGCGTTATCGATATGGGCGCATTGTCGCAGATGGTACTGGAGCACTCTCATCGACAAATGACCATTCTCTTCTCGTCGCCCACGCCGGCCCAATTGCGTATATGGGCAATTAACAGCGTTACCGAATTACTGTCTCTCTCCGCCTCTAAAAAGGAAGAACAACCGGCACGCGATGTTGTTCAATTAGCCATTGAATACATTCATGAAAATCATCATAACCCTGACCTGACCCTGGGTGAAGTGGCCAACGTGGTTGGGATGAGCCAATCGCACCTGGCCCATTTGCTCAAAGAGCGGATGGGGATGAATTACTCGAAATATCTGTCGTCCCTGCGCATCCGGCACGCCAAAAAGCTGCTGCGCACCACGTCGATGACGGTCTCGTCTATTGCCGAAACCGTGGGTTATCCCAACGCCACCCATTTTTATCGAATTTTTCAGCGCCAAACGGAGATGACGCCTAAAACCTATCGTGAAACGTCCATCGCCTGACGCTGGTGATAATGATGACAAACAAATTTTGACGGAGCATCAAAGCTATGCTTTGATCACTACTCGGAGCAACAAAGTTGTGCTTTTATCACCACCAAGCCGACCTTGTTGCTCCCGTTTATTTTTAGGGAAATGAACTTTGTCTACGGAATGGTAAAGAGGCTGAAACCCACCGTAGGACAAACTTAAGTTTGTCGAAAGCACAATTTTATTGAGAGAGGATCACTACTTCATTATGATACTTGTTGTAAACTGCGGCAGTTCTACTATTAAATACCAACTTTTTAGCCAAGATGTTGAAACCGTCGTCGCCAAAGGCACGGTTGCAAAAATAGGTGAGCCGGGTTCTTCGCTGGAACACCAGACCGGCGATCAAAAAATCACCATCGAACAGGAAATTCCCTCGCACGGTGCCGGCTTTGAGCTGATTATCGACGCCTTGCTAGATGACGAACACGGCGCGATTAGCGACATCCACGACATCACCGCCGTCGGTCATCGTGCCGTTCACGGAGCCGATGTCTTTGTCGAATCAACCCTCATCGACGAAGACGTCATTAAAAACCTGGAAGCGTGCGTGCCGCTGGCCCCGCTGCACAACCCGGCCAACATAACCGGCATTCGGCAAGCCCAAGCCCTGCTGCCCAATGTGCCGCACGTGGCCGTTTTCGACACCGCCTTTCACCAAACCATGCCGCCCAAAGCCTACACCTACGCCTTGCCGTATGAGCTGTGCCAGGAGAACAAAATTCGCCGCTACGGCTTTCACGGCACGTCATTTCGCTATGTCAGCCGCCGCACCGCCGAGTTGCTCAACCGCCCGGTCACCGAACTCAAATCGGTCATTTGCCATCTTGGCAATGGAGCCTCGCTGGCCGCAGTCGATGGTGGTAAATCGGTTGATACCAGTATGGGGCTGGCCACCTTTTGCGGGGTGATGATGGGCACTCGCTCCGGCGATTTCGACCCCTCGATTGTTTTTCATTTGCACAACCAGATGAAGTTGAGCCTCGCCGACATTGATCGCATGATCTTCAAAGAGAGCGGCTTGTTAGGCGTATCCGGCCTCAGCAACGATATGCGCACCATCGAAACCCAAGCCGGCGAAGGTCACGCACGCAGCCAATTGGCGCTGGAACTGTTTGCCTACATGATTAAAAAATATATCGGCTCTTACGCGGCGGCGATGGAAGGCATCAACACTTTGGTGTTCACCGCCGGTATTGGCGAAAACAGCCCCATCGTTCGCCAAAAAGTATGCGAAGGGCTGGCTTTTCTGGGCATCACCATCGATGACACCGCCAACGCGCAAGCCATTCGCGGCGGCGAGGGCGTTATCAGTAACCCGGATGCGCTGGTAACCGTGCTGGTCGTGCCCACCAACGAAGAAAAAATGATCGCTCTCGACACTGCCGAACTGGCCGGATTAAAATAAGTCACATCTGGACGAACTGTATCCAAGTGACATAGAAAAATTAGACAGAATTAACAGGATTATCAAGATTTTATGTAACTACTCAGCCGTCATGCCCGAATGTTTTTATCGGGCATCCATTTGGGTTAAAATTCTGGATTCCCGCTAAAAACGTGCGGGAATGACGTAAGAAGCCATCTCTGCTGAGTAGTTACAATTTTATTTTTCTAATTCTGTAAATCTTGTTAATCCTGTCTATTATTTGTAAGGACAGCCATGAATCCTAAACTCGATACCATTCTAAAAAAAGCAGAAAAAGTACTCAACACAACCGAGCCTGTTTCCTACCGTGGCCCCGTCCACGTTGGGGTTGACCTGGGTACGGCCTACACCGTCTTGATCGTGCTCGATGAAGATTACCAGCCCCTGGCCGGGCGTTACCAATTCGCCCAAATTGTGCGCGATGGTCTGGTGGTCGATTTTATCGGGGCCATCCGGCTGTTGAGCCAAATGAAAGCCGAGGTAGAGGAGCAACTGGGCTTCACCCTGGAGCAAGCCGCCACCTCCTACCCGCCCGGCGTCGCGATGGCCGAAGTCAAAGCCACGCGCAACGTTCTGATTGGGGCCGGGCTGGAGTGCAGCACCTTCTTAGATGAACCGACCGCCGCCAACCGCTTATTGCAAGTAGAAAACGGCGCGGTCGTCGATATCGGCGGCGGCACCACCGGCGTGGCCATCATCGAAAATGGCGAAGTCATCTACACCGCCGATGAAGCGACCGGCGGCACCCAATTCTCGCTGGTCATCGCCGGATCGATGGGCATCTCGTTTGAAGAGGCGGAAACCTTCAAGAAAAATCGCGGCAACCAATCCCGCGTCTTAGCCATGGTGCGCCCGGTGATGCAGAAAGTCGGCACCATTATAGCCCGCCACATCGAGCCTTATGAAGTTGAACGCATCTACCTGGTCGGCGGCACCAGCGGCATGCTCGGCATCCGCGAGGAAGTCGAAGCCATCACCGGCATCGAAACGGTTGTGCCGTCGAGGCCCCTGTTTGTAACGCCCATCGGCATCGCCATGACGGATGGGTAAAGCACACAAGGTTGCAAGGTTACAAAAAATATCTCCTGCAACCTTGCAACCTTAATTTTCTATATAGTATTGAACCCCGCTCGCAAACGCCCAATTTTCTCGCGCGGTCTCAATAAGTAAAACCATGACATCGTGAGGGGCAATTCCCGGTCGGGTCTCTAAATTTTGGACTATCCGGGTGACTAAATCCTTTTTGAATTCAACGCTTCGCCCTAAGGAGAGTACTATCTCCACCAAAACAAATTTCTCAGAGCGGGCTTCCGTTAAATTGGGATGTCGATCATCATAAATGAATTGCTCTTGCGGTAGCCTATGTATTTTTTGAAACCTATCTTTCTGCGGAAAACCAACTCCCACAATGGCCTCATGAATGCCATCAGCAATCATGTGCTGATCTTCTAACGACCACACTGTTGATAAAGTTATGGTAACTAACGGCATAGTCCTCTCCTTGTCATCATATTTATGACTTACGCAGTTGGGTGTATTGAACAAGGTGACAGTCACTTTTTTATTAAAATGCGTGTCCATTTGGCCCAAAATGGTCGGTTTACCCCATTTAAGTGACTGTCACCTTTTGAACTGCGCAACTCATAATAGTATCAACCGGGATACCAAATAATGCGGGGATCATCCTCAGAGCGTTGGAAAGCCCAGGCGGCATCGGCCGTTTTTTGCAAATCATATTGGGGTCGCCAGCCGAGTAAGAATTTGGCTTTGCTGTTATCCAGCCAGGTTGAATAATAGGGCGTCGATACGTTTATCGCCGGTAAACCTTGTGATTGAGCCAAATAATGGGCTAAATCACCATAATCCACCGGTTCATCCATACAAATATTAAAGGTTTCCTGTCGCGCTTTGGGATGGTCAATAGCCTGTAAAATAGCGCTAACCAAATCTTCTACATGCACAAAATTACGTTTAACCGGCCGGCCATCAGGGTCTAGCATCAAGGGGATAGCCTGTTTTTCTGCGTATTCTTTCGCCTTTTCCGGCCCCACCAACTCAAGCCAGCGTGGCCCCCCAAAAACATCATCCCCAAATGAAAGTTGATACTTAAAATCATCCTTTTCCATAATCCAGGGGGCACGTAAACAACACCCATTCAAATCATACTGAATGTAATATTGTTCCAGCATCACCTCTTCCAACACTTTGGAAAGAGCATAACAGCCGGGATAAGCGCTGTGTTTTTGCGTTTCAGTAACCGGAATGCGATGGGGATAAACAAAATGGCCCATCCCCGCATCGCCACCAACCAAAATAAATTGCTCAAAGCTAGGGCTAACCCGACAGCTTTCCAGCAGCCAAAACAGCCCTTTGATAGCCACATCCATAATTGTGTCGGGAGTTTCTTTGCTGGTGGCCAGATGTAAAACATGCGTTACCTCTAGCAAGGCTTCTTCAACCACCGCCTGATCTTCAATTGACCCTTTAACCACTTCCAGCCGAGGCCCGGTCTCCAAAACCCGGTTATGGCACAGCGCCCGAACAACGAAATGGTCAAATCTGCTTTCAGAAAGGAGTTGCTTAATAAAAACCTGACCAACTTTGCCCGTTGCTCCCGTCACTAAAATACGTTTTGTATCGCTCATAAAAGCCCCTCTTATGGCTCTATAGCGGCCATAGTTGCTTGAACCAGGGTTAAGAACTTTCTCTACGCCGCTGTATAAACCCGTACTTCTTCTTCCAAACGTCCCGCTAACCGATCTTTCTCTATCTCCAAATCATACCGGGTTTGCAAATTCAGCCAAAACCGTTCTGATAAGCCAAAATACCGCGATAATCGCAAGGCCGTATCAGGACTAATACCTCTTTTTCCATGGACTATCTCATTAATTCGTCGAGCCGGAACACGAATATCCTTGGCTAATCGATACTGACTGAGTTCCATCGGTTTCAAAAATTCTTCCAGCAAGATTTCACCCGGATGAATAGGCGGTAGTTTTTCTTCGGTCATGGATTTTTACCTCTCAATGATAATCCGCTATCTCTACATTATAAGAACCATTATCACGCCACTCAAAACAGATTCACCACTGTTTATTGATGCGAATACTATACTGACCGGCTCTGTCACCTGATAATTTTTCCAAACGGTTTGAGGGGAGATGTGAGGCAAGGCTACTTTTATACCATAGGCGCTAACCTGATTTGCAGATTAGCTCCCACCGCTTTGGCATATCTGTTCAGGGTTGATAACCGAATATCCTCTGCATGATTTTCTATCCGAGAAATGGCTGATTTTGTCGTATTTAACTGCCGAGCTACTTCTTCCTGAGTTAATCCCGCCGCTTCTCGCGCCTGTTTTAACATGACCCCAATTTTGAAATTGGCATAGCCAAACTCAAACCCGTCAGCAAATTCTGCATCTGTACTCATTCGTTTTTCTGTGTACCGTTTTACGTCACGCATTTCTTTCTCTTTTGTGATAGATACGGATTCTGAACCTGTTTACCTGACAAAGAAATTAAGAACGCTTCAACTTGGCTGTTTTCGTTTTTGGCTCGGTAGAAACTGAGAGCCGATAAGAACAGGCTGCCCCGTCCATCTAGTCGACTCCAAAATCACGCTTCAGATTATCTATTTCTTGCCGCAGTTTCGGAAGATTGTTTTGGACATTATCCCATACAATTTCATCAGAAACCACATCATAGCCGTGGGGTAACACATTACGAAATCCGATAATCCGCTGATAATCACTAATCCGCCCTACTACATTGGGATCGATTCGCTTCATGCGATTTAATGCTTCTCCGATGATCTCAAATTGGCGTTCTACCCCCGAACGCAGTAAAGCATCAGACTTATACTCGTTCAACTGTTTACCTTGCGTAAAGGTTATGATCAAACCAATAGCTTGGTCAAGATCATAGAGCAGCTTTTTGATCTCAAGAGCCATAAACTAACACTTTATCTTGTTCAACACTCTGCCGGAAATATGGATTTTTGATGGCCTTGACTTCGACCAAATCAATAGGCCGATGAAATAACTGCTCCAACGCTTCTTTGAGTCCAAAATAGCGGTCGAACGCGCCGGAAGAGTGCATCTCCTCAAACTCTACGAGGAAATCCAAATCACTCTTTTCAAGGTCAAAGTCATCCCTTGAAGCCGACCCAAATATCTCCAACCGCTTCACGCCATAGAGAATGCAGAGGTTCGATAATTGATCGGAATAATCAGCCAGGTTTAAGTTCATAGTGACCTTTCGATTGAGATTAAATTTCTTTATTTGCCATTATACAACACATTTTGCTTTAACCGCCCAAAGGAGCGGCGGATAAGCAAAATTAGCTATAATTTAATATGACTTCGCAGGCAAGGTGTATTTTCACACATACCGTTGCAGGTGTTTGGTTGAAATGAATTGTGGGGGGCAGTCTAACGAGGCACAGATTATCATCTTGCTTCTTTTCGTGAGATGTCCTTCTGTTATTCCTGCACTTCTTTTGAAGCCTTGCTGCGAAAACCTATTATACCAAACCCGATACCCACTATAAACAAGATTACACACATAATAATGACAATCGTTTGAAATCCTTCTAAAGCCAAATGTGTATCTTCAACACATTGTTCCCTCACCTCTGGGGGTTTTGTAACGTCCTCACGGCATTGAACCATAACCGCTTCAGAAAACGTAACATCTATAACCGGAAAACTCAAAAAAGCACAAATTGCTGAACCTAGAATTAGGAGAACGGCGAGAAAAAGAAACAAACGCTTTTTGGTCATTTGGTGATTATTTTATTGTACCCTTTCAAACTTCTTTCTTTGTGCCCTAACAGTGCGGCGGCCAAGCAACGAGCATTTCGCAAATGGGTTGCAAACATGGGAACGAAAGTGTAGTTGTTTCATTCGCTTGTTCTTCGACAAGTAAGCGTAATAAGAGCCGATGCACAACGGAAAGATTTTCCATGCTATGAATGCGGCATCCAAATAGTTGCTTCAGACCAGACCTTTTCAAACTGCTGTCTATAATATTCAAACCAATACGGACTATCTGTAACCGTTAAATGAACGTGAGGACGCTCATCTATCGGCAATTTATAACCCGCATATTCAACAATCATCGACCCTGACCGCTTCGATAAATCTATCGCAAATAAAGAAAACGGCATAAACACTTCTGCCAATCGTACTTCACACCTTTTACCGACTTCTGGTAACAACATAAGTTGCTGAAGCTGCTCCATTGAGCTTTTTATGTAAGGTGTTGCATCGCTGAATTTAGAACGAAGGTTCCAAGTTTGTATTGAAGGCGAATCTGGATTCAAAAGGATAAATCGGATTTTGCAGCCATTTTTGATTTTATCTTCAAAAAAACCCATATTGGAAACAATAACCGAACTGCCATGAATAACAAGTATACAAATTTCTGAAGCGTTTTTTGCATGCACCGGAGGCGTCAGAATATCAGCTCGAGATCTTAACTTCTGTCCTGATGGTAGATTATTTAGTTTTGCTTCTAACCTTTCAAGGAGATTTAATCGTTCGTTTAAAGCATCAATAGCTATGAGTGCAAGTAGGGCAATAATTATTTCTTCCGCTACGCTTAAATTTAATACTCCTATCAAGGAAAGAACAAGAGCTATTCCTGCTCCACAAATAGTCAAAAGAGGGACTAATCGGTTTGGGTTAAACCATCTTTTCCATTTATTAGATGAAGAATGCATATTGTTTTGAAATTAAATTTATTGATATAGTTGATGTAAATTTAGGCTAATGGTAATTAAGTTCTCTTTGGGTGTCTTCTTCGTCCTATTTATATTTGGGAAACAAATCCAGTCAGTTGCCTCCAATCGATAAATGGGCTAATTATAGGTTTCTGCATCCTACGTCCAAAAATTACGCGATTGTGGGGGCGGATTACCCCACAGGTATAGCCAATTCCTAAAAGCAGAAGGAAAGCAATTCACGCAAACTTTTATTGGTATTTATTGGCTCTATCGATAATCATAAACTCTAACTATTCAGCTTATCCAACAAATGAGTCATATTATCTACAAGTTTTCGAAATGGCAATAAATCTATCTCTGATAAATCAACTAGCTCTAAGGCTTTTTTCATGATTTTCGGTTTGTCAAAACGAATATCTGGATGATTATCTTGTAACCATCTTTCAACACGCTTCGAAAACATCATCTGAATAGGAAGATTTTTGGTTTGGTTCCATTTTTTAAAATTATCCACCTGTATATTTTGACTAGTTATTTCATTTAGAGCGTTAAAATAAATACTTTCTGGCACAATCTCTTCAAATTCCTGAGCTTCCTTAAGAGCAATAATAGGTACATCAGGGTGTACTTTTTTTGTTTTCTTGAGTTGACGTAGTTTATCACCGTCAACAAATATTATTGGATGTGCCCCCTGCGATTTTGCTAAACGACACATAAATTCAAAACTATCACCCTGCCCATCAAGCAAGTGAGTTTGCGCCAATAACTGATCTATTTTTTGAAACCCCTCAAATTTCTCTTTGTACAAACGTTTCAATAATAAAGGCAATCCAAATAATTCAGTATAACCTTCCACTATAATAGTAATGGGTGAATAGAGTAAGGAGTCTCCAGGTGATAATCCCAGACTAGAACGAACTGGTAAAAAATTCTCATTTATGGGGCGATTAAGTATCGTAGAGACGGCTATCTGATTCTCGTTTTTACGACTTAAAAGCCGCATACCATTGGGTCTCATCGTATTAATCATTGAAGGTGAATGAGTTGCATAGATTACTTGAACAGTTGGGAGATCAGCTAGCTCTTCAAGTAAAGCTCGAAGCGAATGTTGAGCATCTGCATGAAGAGAATTTTCTGGCTCATCAAATAATATATATACATGCTCTGACTTTAAATCTGTCCCGATCAAGGTTGCCATCAAGCCAGCAATTTTCTGAATCCCTGCACCTCTTCTACTCAAAGGGGTACGACCTTTATATTTGTCACGTAAGAAAAGTAACAATTTCTCATTCTCACTATTCGATATTCTACGAATGTCAAACTCAACACCCATTGAAGCAGGTAATATCTTTTGTAGTTCGTTATTGAGTCTTTCATTAGCATAATCACGTTCTAACTCAAATGTCATATCTTGCATACTACGCACTTTCGCAACTGGATTATCGCCAAACGCTATTGATAGAAGTTTATCAGCTAATGAAGGTAGATTGTCTGCACTTAGATCAATAACTGTAGGTAATTGATCTTTAGGCGGAAGGAAAATCACCTTAGGCAACCGTTTGATATCAATTCCTCCTGAAATAGTCGTATTCGGTGGTCTGCTATGAGAAATCACTCGCTTGGCTTTATTCTTGGGTGCCAAAGAAAATTTTATCGCCAATTGGTCGCCAGATGGTACACTTTCCCCAAAATAACGATTAGAGAAATCAGTTGTGAGAAATGTAGCGGTACAGCCAATCTCAGCATCTTGCTCCCAAGGTACATTTGCACTATAGGTACGATTTATATTAACATCTTCTTCACTTACAGAAGCATTACGGCAAAAGAAATCAATTAATCGAAGTAGACAGGTTTTTCCTGTATCATTCTGTCCTGTCAGTACTGTGATATCGGGTTCTATTTCTAGTTCAACCGATGACGCAAAAGGGCCAAAATTATGGGGTTTTATATTTTGTAGTATCATTAGCTTATGGTAATAAAAAGTTTTTGCTGTTATCTATTTGCCTAATGTATGGCGAGTAAGCAATGAGCATTCGCTGACGAGCTGAAAGCATGGAAACGAATGAGCCATCATTTATTTCCTTTTTCGCCAGCAAGCGAGAGTAGTGAAAGCCACATATAATCTTTGTTGAAATAAGTCTGAGTACAGAAGTGATCGGTTTGAGGATGCAATCGATCAGGGGAGAGCAAAATCGGTCAATCAAATCGAGGTCGATAACTTAATTGTACCCACACAATCCCTAATGACAAGAAAGTGAAGTCAATTATAGTACAACAAAAAAAGCCCCACGCCAACCCCGCAAAGCCTCTCCCCCAAATACCACCCAACACGCCAACCAGCAAACCAACAAACCCTTTTAAAAATCAGCACATGACTAAAAAAATCGTATCGCTGCCTTCAAAAACAGAAACATGGCAAAAAACAAACCGAACATGCCCTCCACCACACGGTCATGAACAAAATGGGGCGAGATACGTCCTTCTTTCACGTGAAGTTGTTGTCAGTCAAACGTATTAGAGCTAAATTTTCGTAAAAACTCCTTCTTTGGCGTGAAGGTATCCTAAAAAATGTGAACATGTCTTCAAAAATAAAAACATGGCGTCAAAAATTGGGAACATGTCATGCAAAATTGAGTTTTGTGATTCTTTTGTTTGAACATGTCATGAAAAGTTTGATCCTTTAAAGAAAAAAACTTTTCTTTAAAGATCTGAGATGACGGTGCCATTCTGAAAAAAAATATAGCGTTCCGCCGCGCGACTAAGCCTTACCCTTCAGCCGCAAAGCCATCCCAAACAGAGAAATTTCCCTCAGTTATAAAATTAAGCCATCACAATAAAATAATACCTGTCATAAAAAGGAATTTTGCCCGCGTTTCAGCGCATCATCTATGTCTGGACGAGCAAGCGCACATCAGAAGAACCACCACCATCGAAGAAATAAAGTGTTTAGCGTTCAGCGGTCAGCCTTGTGTTCACTGTAATCTATTGAGAAATACCCAAAGTTATATTTTTATGTAACTATTCAGTCATAGATGGTTTCATTGACAGGCTAAGGCGAAGGCTGAGGCTAAGCAGGACAAAATTCAGGTTAAGCCGCCGCCACTTTAAGAAATCGACCGGTTTTCTTTGTTTTTCTTAGCCTTCGCCTTAGCCTCAGCCTCATTCACGCCAACGAGACTTGCGGCTGAATAGTTACCTTTTTATAAATCTGATAGCTGACTGCTAATCGCTATAATATCACATAACGATTAAACATAATAGTGCCAAAGGTACCGAAAATCATGGTACCAAAGTACTTTATTTTTCTTGCCCATTCTTACCAATTGTCCAAATTGTATGACAAAGGTGCTCAAATCTTGCGACAGACAAACTTCGTCAGATTTGTTATCATAGGTTCGTAATCATAATTAAGTGCCATGACTTTTAGAAAGGAAACGCCATGTTTGAGACAAAAAGCGATTTTAATTGTGTAGATAACGTAGACCACGGAGCAAAAATGCGCCGAGCAAGGGCGGAGCGCGACCGGTATTTAGCGCTGTCTTTTAAGAATGGACTGGCACTGACAATGCAATCCTTTCGACAAAACCGTTCTCGCTCCATGTTAGAACGACAAAAAACGGGAAGTCAGATTACTTTTTGACCTTTCTGCTGTCGATGAAGGTATTTAGAAAGATGTCACGCTATTTGTGTTTTAGTCGCTCTCTCATACAATGTTGATACTCCCCCATCTCCAAAGGAAAAAACATGAGCGACAAATTAACCAAGTACGTCCGGGCCGATGACACGCCACTGGACAATCGTTTGTGGCCCCTCTACGGGGCCGGATTTAACAACCTGGGCGTTGATGGCCAACCCATCACCAAGCCGCTGCCTGCGTTTGGTGAGGATGAACTGCTCGTTAGACACGACGCCTGCGGTATCTGTTT
This sequence comes from Anaerolineae bacterium, assembly GCA_020433835.1. The sequence continues at coordinate 17,600 of JAGRBY010000029.1, forward strand.
TTCGGATATTAAAGTCATCAACGCCGGCGAGCAGCATCCCCGCATCTTTCGCGATATGAAAGCCGATCCGGTGGTCTTGGGCCACGAGATCGCGCTAACGGTCGCCGGTGTCGGTGACAATCTGCGCGACCAGTACCAGATCGGCGACCGCTTTATTGTCCAGGCCGATATCTATTATCAGGGCGTTAACTACGCCTACGGCTACATGATTCAGGGCGGCATGTCCCAGTATGCTGTCATCGATCATCGCATTCTTAATGGTGACGACGGCAACTATCTCATCCCCGTTCAATCCGCAACCGGTTACGCCGAAAGTGCCTTAGCCGAACCGTGGGCCTGCGTCATCGCCACCTACCAGTTGCGTTACCGAACGGCGCTCAAACCGGGCGGCAGCGCCTGGATAATCGGTACCCCACAAGCTGGTGAAGCGTATACAATTAGTGCCGGTTTCGATGAGTCCGCCCACCCCACCCGGTTGGCTTTAACCAACGTCCCGACTCCCTTTGCCGATTGGCTCACGGCGCAAGCAGAGCGCTTGGATATTGAACTGTTCGATATTCCGCTAAAATCCCTCAGCCAATCGGAAGCCGATTTGCCCGGCTTCGATGATATTATCGTACTCGGCCCCGATGCAGACATTATCGAGGCCGCCAGCCCCCATTTGGCCGATTTCGGTATTCTGGCGATTATCGGCTCAGAGTCATTGGCCCGGCCGGTGGCGGTCGATGTCGGACGCGTGCATTATAACCGCTGGACCTACGTCGGCGGCTCCGATCCTGACATTGCCACAGCCTACAGCCGCTATCCCATCGAACCGGAACTAAAGTCGGGCGGCAAAACCTGGTTCATCGGCGCGGGCGGCCCGATGGGCCAAATGCACGCCCAGCGAGCCGTCCACCTGGCCCAGCCTCCGGCCACGCTGCTATGTACCGCCCGCACCCCCCATCGCATCGCCGATCTTGAACAAACGCTTGCCCCCGCAGCCCGCGAACGACAGATTGATTTTACCTGCCTCAGTTTGAGCAGCCCCAATTATGCCGAACGCATAGCTGAAATTGCCGGCGACGGTTTCGACCACATCGTTGTTTTGGCCCCATCCACCACCGCTATCGCCGATGCCATGGCCTATCTGGCCCCCGGCGGCATTATCAATGTGTTTGCCGGCCTCAAGCGCGGCACAATGGTTTCGCTCGATCTAAGCGGCGTTTACCAGAAAGATGTCCGCATCATCGGCCACACCGCATCGACCATCGACGACCTGCGGCGTATGCTCCAACAAACCGAAGCCGGGCAATTAGCGCCTAACCAATCGGTCAAAGCCATTGGCTCCTTAGAAGCGGCTCGCGACGGTTTGATGGCCGTCAGCGACGCCAAATTTCCGGGCAAAGTCGTCATCTTCCCCCAAATCAAACCGTTCCCCCTAACCCCCCTGGCTGAACTTCAAGAACGATTACCTTCGGTTTACGCCCAACTCAAAAACGGACGCGAATGGACCGTCGAGGCCGAACAGGAGTTTTTACGACTAATGCTGCCGTAGCAAGGTCGCAGAGTAGCAGAGTAACAGGGTTGCAGAGGAGCAGAGGAGCAGAGTTGCAGAGTTGCAGGGTCGCAAAACATGTACTCGCGTGACGTGCTGCGACTTTGCAACCTTGTAACCCTGCAACCCTGTCCCCCTGCAACCTTGCCACCCTGCAACCTTGCCACCTTGCAACCCTGCAACCCTGTACCCCTCCCTTCTCAGGTATTTCTCAGCTTTCTCTTAAGCAATTCTAAGGTCGATCCCTACAATGGGAAGTGTACTACTACGACTAACGAGACCACTCCCCACCAAAAAAACTGAAAGGTATCCTATGTAATGCCAGATGTTACCCATAAAACACGTGTAAATTTCTTACAGGCTGTCGGATGGCTGCTGTTTGGCGCGTTGACATTGCTTCTGTCTGCCTGTGCCAATAATCAGGTGCAAGTCGCGACGCCGACCTCGGCGCCGACAGAAAGTTCACCAACCAACGTAGCCGTTGTTGTTCCCACCGATACGCCAACCGCAACGCCGTTACCCACTAACACTCCGGCCCCCACCAACACTCCTAGCCCGACCAGTACCCTCACACCTACGCCTACACCCACCCATCCGCTGATGATCGACTCGATGCGTCACCTCGATTATCCCGGCAGTGAAGTGACCATCGAAGAAGTTCTGGCGACCGGCTCAAATTATGATCGCTACGTGGCCTCCTACCTGTCCGAAGGCAACAAAATCTATGCCATGCTAACCGTTCCGCAAGGCGAGATGCCGGCCACCGGCTGGCCGGTCATCATCTTCAACCACGGCTATATTCCGCCGGCCCAATACCGCACCACCGAACGCTACGTCGATTATGTCGATGGCTTCGCCCGCAACGGCTACATCGTCTTTCGCTCCGACTATCGCGGCCACGGCTTTTCGGAAGGTGAAGCAACCGGCGGCTACGGCTCACCGGGCTACACCATCGACGTACTCAACGCCCTAACGGCGATGAAAAATTATCCCGCCGCCGACCCGGATCGCATCGGCATGTGGGGCCACTCTATGGGCGGCCATATTACGCTGCGGGCAATGGTCATCAGTAAAGATATCAAGGCCGGCGTTATTTGGGCCGGGGTTGTCGGCCCGTACCCTGACCTGTTCCAGCGCGGCACAACCTACGGTGATCGAAACGACGATGATGACGATAATAATAATAATAGTACCAGCCAACGCGGCCGCTGGCGGCGCGAGATTATCGAACGTTACGGCACACCCGAAGAAAACCCTGAATTTTGGTCTTCGATAGCCCCCACCAGCTACCTGCCCGATCTGTCCGGCCCTATCCAACTGCATCATGGCACCACCGACGAGTCAGTTCCCATTGCATCAGCAGAATATCTATATAATGAAATGACCAACCTCGACCTGCCGGTTGAAATGTATACGTATGAAGGCGACAACCACAATCTATCCGTCAACTTCACCACGGCTATGCAGCGCTCGATAGAGTTCTTTGACAAATACGTTAAAGGCAGCGGCTTATAATGCGCAGTCTCAGTTGAGACAACACCAGCAATAAAAAAGTAGAACAAGTCGCTGACTTGTTCCAATCCGGTCAAATCAGCGATTTGTCCTACGCAATCTATTTTCAAGGGAGTCAAACAGTCCTTACAGGACGACAGCGAGAATGAAAAACTTTAGCCCTCACCCCGTCGCTAACGCGACTCCCCTCTCCCTTAGGGAGAGGGGTTGGGGGTGAGGGGTTATTTTCAGAGGAGAAAAAAGTGAAAAAGCTCAACACCTTTCAAAAGTACTTTGTCGAAGAATTTTACGACGATTACCGGGAAGGGACCATCAGCCGCCGAACCTTTATCCGGCGGGTAGCCTACATTACCGGCGGGATGGCCGCCGCCGCCTCAACCATGAGCCTGCTGGGCTGTTCACCCGCCGAATTACCTGATCCCACCGCGCCCATTCCTTCCGCCGAACCCACCGACCCCCCGCCCGCTCCAACGGCCACCACACCTCCTGATCCCACCGCCACGACGGCTCCTGAACCAACCGAAGAAGCTGCCGTCAGCGAAACCACCGAACCGGAGGTGTTGGTAGAGCCGGTCTCAGGAGCCAAAAGCCCTTACTCTGTACCTATCGGCGATCCGGCGGTCGAGGCCGGTATCGTTGTATTCGAAAGCCAAGGTGATCAGATTGCCGGTTATTTAGCCCAACCGGCCGCAGCAGGCATTTACCCGGCGGTGTTGGTCTGCCATGAAAACCGGGGCTTAAACCTGCACATCGAAGATGTCGCCCGCCGCTTTGCCAAAGAGGGCTACGTGGCTCTGGCTATCGATCTGCTCTCGCGTGAGGGCGGCTCGTCGACCTTTGATCGCGATGAAGTGCCGGGGCTGTTAAGCAACGTCAGCTCCGAGCGCCATGTAAACGATTTCATCGCCGGGTTCGAGTATCTGCAATCGCTCGATGCGGTCGATGGCGAGCGCATCGGCATGACCGGCTACTGTTTTGGCGGCGGCATTACCTGGCGCGTGGCCGTCGCCGAGCCTGAACTCAAAGCCGCAGTGCCTTTCTACGGCGTCGGCCCCGAACTGGATCAGGTCGGCAATATCAAAGCCGCCGTACTGGGCGTCTATGCCGAACTGGACGAGCGGGTCAACGCCGGTAAAGATGCACTGGACCAGGCGCTAACCGAGGCCGGCGTAACCCACCAAATGAATGTCTATCCCGGCGTTAACCACGCCTTCCACAACGATACCGGCGAGCGCTACGTTGAAGAACAAGCGACCCAGGCCTGGCTTGACACATTGGCCTGGTTTGAGGAATATTTATAGAGGTTATGGTGCTGTTTAGCCGCAGGAACGCATAGGCGTAAATAAGGCTAAGGCTGAGGCGAAGGCGAAGAAAAAAGCAAAGAGAACGAGTCGATTCATCAAGGCAGTCCAACAGTCCCAGTTGAGACGACAGCGACAATGAAAATCTTTTAGCCCTCACCCCGTCGCTAACGCGACTCCCCTCTCCCTTAGGGAGAGGGGTTGGGGGTGAGGGGTTATTTTCAGAGGAGCGGCGGCTCACCTAAATTCGTTTTACTTAGCCTCAGCCTTAGCCTACCAATATAATACATATTTATAAGGAAGATAATAGGCGTCAGGAGAACGCATGTGACCAAATTTTACGCAGTAATTCTATCGGCTGCGCTGCTGTTGACCGGCTGTAGCGGAGCACCGCCGCCTGCGACTCCTCCCGGTGCCGTCGAACCGCAGCCGGTTGTCCAAGAACTAACCGCAACGATACCGCCGACGGAAACAGCGGTTCCCAACTCCCCGCCAACCGAAACCCCCTTGCCGCCGCCCACCGCAACACCTATCGGTGCGCAGGCCGAAGCCCCGGCAGCAACGGCCACACCAGAGGTCGAACAAATTGCCGAACCGACCATAATCGAATATGCTATTCCTTCCGGTTCGCGCCCCCACGACGTTGCGCCCGCGCCGGACGGATCGGTCTGGTACACGGCCCAGGCCAGCGGTGAACTGGGGCGGTTTTATCCCGAAACGGGCGAGACGCAGCATATTCCGTTGGGCGATGGTTCCGCTCCGCACGGCGTCATCGTTGGGCCTGATGGGGCACCTTGGATTACCGACGGTGGCTTAGACGCGATTGTGCGCGTTGATCCGGACACAGAAGCAATCTTGCTCTTTCCGCTGCCGTACGACACGGGGTACGCGAACTTAAATACGGCGACCTTTGATCACGATGGGGTCTTATGGTTTACGGGCCAAAGCGGTGTGTATGGCCGGTTTGATCCGCGCGTTGGGCAGGTGGAAGCCTGGCCCGCACCGGGTGGCAATGGGCCGTACGGCATCGCCACCACGCCGGGCGGCGATGTTTACTACGCTTCGCTGGCCGGCAGCCACATCGCCCATATCGATTTAGCAAGCAGCGAGGCGACTGTCATCGAACCGCCGACACCGGGCCAGGGTGCGCGGCGCGTTTGGTCCGATTCGCAGAGCCGCATTTGGGTCAGCGAATGGAACAGCGGTCAGCTATCCCGTTATGATCCAGCCACCGGCGCGTGGCAAGCCTGGCGACTGCCGGGCAGTAACCCCAAACCCTACGCGGTTTACGTTGACGAAGCGGATATGGTCTGGTTAAGTGACTTTGACGCCAACGCGATAGTACGTTTTGATCCAAACCGGGAACTCTTCGAGGTTTTTCCATTATCAAGCCCCGGTGCCAACGTGCGCCAAATTCTGGGGCGGCCGGGCGAAGTTTGGGGTGCGGAGTCGGGTACTGATAAATTGGTGGTCATCAAGACTGCCCGTTGAGAGAATTGTGTAATATTCAATAGAAGTAATTTGATCAACAGGCTAAGGCTGAAGGCATCCGAATGTGTTAACCAACCCACTATGAGAACATTTCTAATAAAACTCCTCATCTTTATGGCGGTAGTGGTGGTTTTGCAGGTTGTCACCTCCGCTCTTTATCCTCCCGACCTACCAACCGAGATTATGCAGTTGGACCACCACCTGCAGACCGGGGCTGATGTTATTTATCTAGGCGACAGTACCCTAATGTATCCGCTCGGCGAGATCACTACGGGTGACATTTTACAAGAAGTTTTGCCCGACCACACGGTTGGTCAGGTGGCTCACCCGGCCTATAATGCTGAGCTTTACCGTGCTTACGCCGGTTATTTGGCCCGGCAGGATGCACCACCGAAGATTGTTATTATTCCCATCAACCTCCACTCCTTTTCACCGGAGTGGGATCGGCGGCCAACCTATCAGTTCGAGTCCGAAAAAGCAGTCCTAACCTACGGATCGCTGCTGTCGACTCTATTTTACCGGCCTGCGGCTACTTTCGGCCTCTTTGACTCGCCTATTACCTCGGATGATTTCCTGACGACGCCGGTTTTTAGCGGCACCACCCCCATCGGCTACGTAGCCGATTTCGAACAACGGCTGGGCCATTCCACCCTATCGGCGCAAACTGATGATGTGGCCGCGGCCTACTTTAGCAATGTCCCGGCTGACAATGAAGATGAAACGCTGGAAACCTCGCTGCTCTATTATTATATGGGAACAGTTGGGGCCACGCATCGCCAACTGCAATCGCTACAGGCAACGGCCCGGCGTCTAAAAGCCGGCGGTATCGAACCCGTTTTTTACATAACTCCGGTCAATTATCAACTCGGTGAACGCGTTTTGGGTCAAGCCTTCACCCGCCGACTGGCTGAAAATGTCGCCCGGATTGAGCAGCAGCTTAATGCCGACGGTGTCGATGTGCTGAACTTGGTGTTTGATCTCGATGCCTACTATTTTATTGACACCGAGCATCTGACCGAAAACGGTAAAGCCCACGTGGCCGAAGCGTTAGCCGGCCGCATCGAGTCTGATCAACCGGCCCGTTTGACTTCTGCTTCCAACAGCGTACCGCAACCGGCGGCTGTGTCCGGTGATTCATCAGAAGCTGATGCTGCGCAGCCGGCCGCTATTGCCCAAATATCCACCTCGCCAACAGCCACCCCCGCCGTCCCCACACCGGCTCCCACCAACACGCGTGTTGTGCCACTGGCCTCCGACCGGTCCGACGGCCAGGGTGACATCACCGGCACTGAATTTGTCGGCACTTTTGAGCCGGTTGGCAACTACTTTGTTGATCTCTATCGCATCCGCTACCGGACCTTAACAAACGAAGATAAGCCGGTCGAAGCGCGGGCGTATCTGTATATTCCCCTTACCTCTGAAGCAGAGTCGTTTCCGGTGTTGGCTTATGGGAGCGGAACCACCGGCATCGGCCCCGGCTGCGCACCGCTTAACGAGATCCAACAGGGCGAAAACTGGGGCGCGTATCATTACCAACTCCTGGAATATTCGGCTCAGGGCTTTATTGCTGTCTGGCCCAACGGCCAGGGCTTCGACGATACCCAGCCGTCGCATCCATACTTTATTGCCGAAAGCGAAGGCCGCACCATGCTCGATGCCGTTCGGGCCGCTTACGATTTTATCAGCGACGGGCGAGCCACCGATACGCAAGCCAAGCCGATGGCAGCAGTCTTTCTGGGTGGCTACTCCAGCGGTGGTCACACGGCCTTTGCCGCCAAAGATATCGCCGCCCGCTACGCGCCGGAGTTGACCATTAAAGGCGTTTTGGGCCATGGCCCCACCACCAACCCGGAGACGCTCATCAAAGAGAATCCTATCTTTAGCCCGTACATGATCTACGCCTACCGGGCCTTTTACGGTGAAACGGTCATCGACCCTACCCGCGTTTTTCAAGACAACTATCTGGTCAATTTTAATGCCGATGTTATGACCCGCTGCATTGAAGATTTGTACAGTTACTACTCGCCCAACGCACGGCTTATTTATCGCGATGATTTTCGCGAGGCCCTGTACAGCGAGCGCCTGGCAAGCATTTTACCCCGCTTCAAACGGGCGCTCGAGGCCAATACTGCCGGTCTGGATCGCTCCGGGGCCGATATTCCGGTATTAATCCTGCAAGGTACCGCCGACAGGGTGGTCACCCCGCCCAGCCAGCAGGCCTTTGCCCAGGCCTTGTGCCGCCAGGGCAGCCGGGTGACCTATTTAACCTATTCAGCCATCGACCACGCAGGTACGCGCTATGTTAGCTTTCGCGATACCATGCAGTGGATGGAAACCCTGGCCGAAGGTGGCCTGCCTACCTCTAGCTGTGACAGCCTATCAGATTAGTTTGCATCAGCCATCTTCGTCTGCCTCGAACAACTCCACCAACAGCATAAAAGAAACCACACTCCCTACAAGCGATCTCGCATAAAAAGAGTCGTTTCTTGTTGCGAGAAGAGGCGTGCATCGTGCCGCAAGAGGCTTCGCACCGTGAGAAGAGGCGTGCATCGTGCCGCAAGAGGCTTCGCACCGTGAGAAGGGTTCGGCATCGTGCCGCTCGAAGCTTCAGCCAGTCGTAA